>DATNCR010000161.1:0-25281 GCA_035607135.1 Nitrospiraceae bacterium | reverse complement strand
GCCCCATGGGAATTGGGGTAGGAGACTTCAATAAAGGCCGCTTTCAAGCTCGGCATGGACGACGCGGCTCGCCAGAGATCTTCTGTTTGATACGTATCTCCACTGTACAAGATGGTGGTGTGATCATCGCTGATCAAGAATCCGATTGTCGGAACAAGATGGTTGACCCTGACCGGTACGATGCGCAGACCGGCCGCCATCCACTCGCAATTGAGCCGCAATTTCTCTGAGACCAGCACGGGCCGGTCGGCATCCGGGAGCCGGAAGAAGTCCGGATACACCGAGGAGTTGAAGACATGCGCACGGAGGCCATCCAACACTTCCGGAATGCTGGCGACCACGAGCGAGCTGCCCGCTTCGCCGGCGAGGTTGTCAGCGAGGGTCGGGAGATCCTTGATGTGGTCGAAGTGGAGATGTGAAAGAAGGACGTGGCGGATCTTCGTTTGCTCCCGCAAGGTCAACCGGGACCCGACAGTGCCGGCATCCACAAGGACAGAGTCATTGATCAACAAGGCACAGGGCCGGCATTGCATGGTCCGGCCGTTACCATCGAGAAGTTGATCGGAACCATGACAGCCCAACACTCGGATTTTCACACGAGATCCCTTTGTCCTAATACAACCAGGCAGGTATGCACACTCGCGACGGACAACTCATGTCCGTTCAAGAAGCAAATCCTTAGAGTTCTTCCCTCGGCGAACTCTAGCACAAAGTCCCGGTCTTGCCTCGTAGAACTCGGCTTCCGACGCGCGGTCTTTCTCGAGTGAACGACCGGATCTGTCCCATCCCGAGCGAGCAGACTGCCTTCACGCCTACCAGGCCGCCACGTCCGGATTTCGCACACAGCAAGATCATTGGTCTTGCAACAATTCCTGCAATTCGTTGACTGATACGTTCGCTCTGTTACTCTTCCTGGAAAGAAAGGATGTTCGTAGACATTCGTCCAGCCCCAGATCCAAGCCAATCACCATGCACCGACGATACGGATTCAACACATGGTCCGGCGTGCTCTGTATGTGCGCTATTGGGCTCATGCTCCATCATGTCGCATGGGCACAGGTGCCGAATGAGACCTATGATTTCAGCATCTCGAAAGGGATCGTGGAATTTAGCCGGGGACACTATGACAAAGCCGCCGATCTCTTCGAGCAGGCACGACAAGCCTTACCGAATGACCCGGAAGCGATCGAATACCTAGGACAGACGTTGTTGCGTCTGAAAAAGTACCGTGAAGCCGAAACGCTCTTTCAGGACCTGACATTGAGTCATCCGACTCGTGTACAAGCCTGGCTCGGACTCGCCATCTCGCAAAGTCAACTCGGAAAGTATCACGAGGCGCTGGCATCGCTTGATCAGGCCCAGAAACTCGATCCGAAGAATCCGCTCGTCTTCTTCTATCAGGGAGTCGTGACGCATGAACTGAAATCATTCAATCAATCACCCGAATTGTTTTCCCGGGCCATGGCGCTGAGCCCGGATCTCACACCGAGCGCTCGCTACTATACGGGGGTGTCATATTATGAGCGTGGGCTGCTCGATCAGGCTCAAAAAGAATTCGAAGCTGCCATTGCCGCAGGCGAACCGGAGTCCGAACTTGCTCGATCGGCTCGAGCAATTCTGCAGCAACGAACTGCAGCTCCTAAAGGCCCCAAGCCGTGGGACCTGAATCTGAGCGTCAGCGGACAGTACGATACCAACGTCGTGTTGCTTCCCATCGGCATCCAACCTCCAGGCGGATCAACTGGTATTTCGCAGAAAGACGACTTCCGAACGACGTTCTACGCACGGGGTGAATATAGACCGATTCAAACTCCTGTATGGGCCGCAGGGGCTACGTACGGCTTCTACCAGAGTCTTCACCAGAACCTGACGGCCTTCGATATTCAGGACCATGCACCCTCGGTGTTTGTTCAACGTCAGCTCGGCATCGTGACGGCCCGGCTCCAGTATGCCTTTGACTATGTGCGTGTCGGTGAAGATCCATTTCTATTCACACATGCCGTACAACCGATCTTCACAATCGCCGAGAGCAACAGTCTGTTCTCCCAAATTCAGTTCCGGTATCAGAACAAAGATTTCCAGGATGATCGCTTTGCGGGAAATTCTTTCAGGGACGGGAAAAACTGGTTGGCGGGCCTCACGCAATACGCCTATTTCGCCAATGGGACTGGACACCTGCGGCTGGGTTATACATATGACACCGATCGTACCGGAGGCGGACATCCTCTCGTCGCGACACCGGGCATACAGACACATGCCGATTGGGATTACAAAGCGCATCGTCTATCAGTCGGTTTGGGCCTGCCGGATCTCTGGACGCTGAAGCCAAGCTTTGCATTCGACTACTACCACCTGGATTACGACAACCCGAATTCGTTTTCTGTCGGTGGAACCACGAAGCGTCGCGACAACGTCATGTTCTTCACTACCACAATCGGCCGGCCCCTCGCCGATTGGCTCTCAATTGCCGCGGAATACAACTACACGAGGGATCAGTCCAATCTCCCTGTCTTCAACTACGCCCGCAGTATTTTCTCGATCACCCTCAGCAGCCGTTTCTAAGAGCTTCCTTCGCCCCATTCAGTAAGACGCAAATTGTCGTACGAAGCGCCAAAATTCGTCGCATAACATATTGATAATACAGCGAAAGTGTTAACACTTTCGAGGGGGATCATCAGAAGCAGACCTCCGTGTGATTCTGTCTTATCAACAGCTTGGAGAAAGAGCCGATCCTGCTCGAAAAAGGCCGGTCTCGGTACAGTTCATGCCCATACCGGAAATGGCGAGAAGTGCGAGACGCCCATGTGTTCTTGTCAATCCGGAGGGGTCATGATGAATATTCAACGACGACTGGTCAGTCTCGTTGCACTCACCCTGGTCTTTGGGCCGTCCCTTGTTATGGCAGCAGAAGGAAGCAAGGAAGGGATCGGATTCTATACGGCAGTCTTGGGTAAAGCCACGGTCACCCATCTCGGTGAGGCTCAAGTACTGCCGGTCAAGCTCCAAGACGAGGTGCTCTTCAAGGATGTGATTCAGACCGAAACCGATTCGCGCACAAGAGCGCTGTTTCAAGATGACAGCATGCTCACCGTCGGAGAAAACAGTCGAGTGGAGATCGACGAGTATATCTACAACCCGGAAAAGAATGTCCGACTGGCAATTGTGAAGCTCATGCAAGGCCAAGTGCGGGCTTTGGTAAGCAAGGTGTTCAAAGCGAACGGATCGAAATTCGAAATCCATACACCCTCGGCTGTCGCGGCGGCGCGGGGAACCTATTTCACCGTATGGGTCGAAAATGGACAGTCCGGCATCATCAACATTGGTGAGAAAGGGCGCGTTGATTTTACGTCCGGCGGAATGACAGTGGCCGTTGATCCTGGTTTCTTCTCGGTTGCCCAGGAAGGTCAGGCTCCGTCGGTCCCCCAGCCGCATCAACTTGCTCCCAAAGGCCATGACCAGCAGGGAGCGCCGGTGAAGAGCGCCGAGAAGACAGTCTCAAAACCCGTGATGGTCTATAATCAAGGTCCGAATGTTCTTCCTCAACGCGAGAAGGCCGACCTGGTTCAAGCACCCTCCCCAGGTGGATTGACTCGGGCATTGGTGGCGGTTGAGCTCACGACATTGCGAGAAGCGCCTCTCGTCGAATTGCCGGCACAAGTGCTCCAGGCGCTGAACCTTGATGCGCGCTTGCTGAAAGCACTGACGACCTTGACCAGTCTATCCCGCGAGTCTCTCGGTGAAGGAGGCGGAAAGACGACTGCGGCAACGACCGGGACCTCTACGACCGGGACGCTCACTGTGGGACCTGTTTCTGTCGCGACCACGTCAACTTCTGCAGGGACTGTTTCTGTCGGGTCCGTGACTGTTGCAGCTGCGGCCCCTTTGGCCCCTGTAGTTTCAACCGTTCTCGCTCCCGTCACTCCCGTAGTCTCAACTGTCCTCGCCCCAGTCACCCCCTTAGTCTCAACTGTTCTCGCCCCAGTCACTCCTCTCGTCACCACAGTTCTGGCCCCCGTTGCTCCTGTCATCAACACTACTCTGGCCCCGGTCGTTCCGGTGATCACTACCGTTGTGGCCCCAGTCGTTCCGGTGATAACCACCGTTGTGGCTCCGGTCGTTCCAGTTGTCACTACTGTTGTGGCCCCGGTAACACCGATTATCAATACAGTCCTCGCAACTCCTCCCGCCGTCATTAGCGGTGCGTTGAGTTTGCTGAAGTAACGCTCTTCCTCGATCAATATAGTTTCTGCGGCCCTTGGCTCGGGAGGTCAAGGGCCGCAGTTTTTTTGACTGGTGATCGATGCAGAAACTAGAGGGTGCTGACTCTGCAAATTATCTTGTCCCTCCGATGTAACAAGGCACAATGGTACCCAGTACGCGGCGCGGCACTCACATGCTTTGAACGGTGAATACCAGCTCGTGAAATTCTCCCTATCCAACACCCCGGGAGTCGGAATCCCACTCGGCATCGGCTTGGGCGTGGCTGTCACGATCGGGCTGGCTTTTCTCGCGTGGCTAGCTCCCAACATCGTTGTGCGCCTGGACAATACTGCGCTGGATATCCAGTTCAGGCTGCGAGGCGAACGAAGTCCGGGGCAAGAAGTCCTGCTCGTATTGGTTGACGAAAAGAGCCTCAAAGAAATTGGTCGATGGCCCTGGCCTCGCGATACACAAGCGCGGCTCATCGATCACATTCACGAGGGCGAACCGGCCGTGGTCGGCCTCGATATCATCTATGCCGAACCGGAAGAATCCAGCACCGTCCGTGAGATCAAGACATGGCTGTCCGCGAAACCACAGAAGGCACCGCTGCCAGACAACGTGCTCGGTCTGTTGGAAGCACGTCTCCAGGCGTTGGATACGGACCGACAGTTTGCCCAGAGCATAGCCCGAGCAGGGACCGCCGTGCTGGCCATGCCATTCTTGGTGCCGGAGGGTCAGACGGCTGGCCCATTGTCCGACGCAACTCATGTGACTCCAGAACATCTGAGACGAAGTGAGTTCATGCTGGTCAAGCAGACGAAGTCTGCGGAAGAGTCGCACCCCTATGACGCGACGGCGATGCTTCCTCCGCTTGACTTGTTTGTACAGCAGGCACGGAGCCTCGGACATGTCTATCGATTGCCTGATCATGATGGTGTCACCCGCCGTGAAGTACTCGCCTTGCGCTACGAGGATGCCTACTATCCCTCTTTTTCGCTGGAAGTTGCGCGGCTCTACCTGGGCCAGACTAGAGAACACATGGCGCTCTTGCTGGGGGAGGGCGTGCAGCTTGGTTCGACGGTCGTCCCGACGGACCAGAAGCTCCGAATGCTCATTAACTATGCGGGGCGGGAGCTGCGGTTTCCGTGGGTCTCCGCAACCGATGTGATCCACCATCGAGTGCCATCGGATCTCTTTCGTGGGAAGGCAGTCCTAGTCGGAACGGCTGCATTGGGAACATACGATCAGCTCAGTACACCCTTCTCCGCCAATTTTCCTGGAGTCGAAAAGAATGCCACAGTGATCGAGAACATTCTCCATCAACAGTTTCTGACCGCCGGACTTTGGATCGGTCCCGTCGAATTCGGTCTGGTGATGTTCTTCGGACTCGCCCTGACCTTCACATTGCCACGAGTGCGGATCGTTCCTGGAACAGTTCTGACTGCAGTGACCTGGATCGGTTATGCAACGGCCGTCCAGGCACTCTTTGTTGTCAAAGGTGTCTGTCTGCCCGTCGTGATGCCGACTGTGACCATCGGGTCTGTGTTTATGGTGACTACTGTCCTCAACTACGTTCTCAAGGAGCGACAGGCCCGAGAGATTCATTCCATGTTTTCCAATTATGTGAGCCCCCGAATCGTGCAGGAACTCCTGAAATCTCCATCAAAGGCGACGCTTGGAGGCCAGCGCAAAGAATTGACCATGCTGTTTGCCGATCTGGTCGGCTTCACGACCTTCAGCGAACATCGTCCGGCTGAGGAAGTGGTCGGTCAACTCAACGAGTATCTCCATGCGATGACCGATGTGATTTTTCGGTGGAACGGGACGTTGGACAAATTCGTCGGAGACGAAATCGTCGTCTTCTGGGGAGCACCGTTGGATCAGCCTGACCATGCCGAACTGGCCCTACAATGCGCGCTCGAGATGCGGGCCCGACTCATGGAGTTACAGATCCAGTGGAAAACCAGTGGAAAGCCCATCCTCGATAACGGTATCGGCATCAACACAGGCCTAGCCCTAGTGGGCAACATCGGCGCCGAGGGCAAAAAGATGGATTACACCATGATCGGCGATCAGGTGAACCTGGCCGCGCGCTTTCAGGGCCTGACCAGAACGCTGGGCCATCCGATACTCCTGACCGAATTCACAGCAACGAAGCTCGCACTCGATGCAGATCGAGGAACCCCGGATCCGAAACGGCGTTGGATCGACCAGATCCAGCTTCGAAAGCTTCAAGTGGTCACCGTCAAAGGCCGGCAAAAGCCGGTGGCAGCCTATACCGTAGAATGTCAGGGGGAGAACGCGGGGCATGCAGAGCCAGAAGCCCGCATCGGCTGAAGACGAGGGTGCAGTTAGGCGATCTTGCGGATCGTCGAACGGCGCTGAGTGACCTGGTAGACTTTCTCTTTCGTAAATACCTCCACCAACTCAGCGTCCAGTTTCCCCTCCTTGGACTGGCTCTCAAGATAGCCGAGTGCCGTATCAGTCGAGATCGCCGCTTTGTATGGCCGATCAGACGCCGTGAGGGCGTCGTAGATATCGCAAATCGTCATCATGCGAGCCTGCAACGGAATCTGATTGCTTGGCAGCCCACGGGGATAGCCGCTGCCATCCAACTTTTCATGGTGGGTCCACGCAATCGACGGCACATTTTTGAGCGACCTCGACCAAGGAATCTTCGATAAGAATTCAAACGTATGTGTGACGTGCCGCTCGATCTCTTTTCGTTCGGACTGGGTCAGACTGCCGTGGAGAACCGATAATGCGCCGACTTCTTCCTCGGTCAGGAACGGACGGGGCCCGTCATATGAATGGTATTCCAGACGTGCGATATCCTTCAGTTTCGCGATCTGGGCAGGGGATTGGGAGCTCGGCTGATTGCATTTCAGGATAAACGAGAACATCTCGTCTACCTCATCCATCCGCTGTGCCAGTTGCCGGTCCAGTTGTACCAAGAGCGCCTGCTTCCCCGTGCTTTTCTTCGCTTCATACATCTCCAGCTTTCGGCGTAACGTGTCGACTTCCATCGTCCTCTTGATAAAGTCGAACCGCGATTTGACAAGTTCCAGTTGGAGTTGATACAGCTTCCGTGCTTTCAGGAGCACGTGTTCACGCACGCCGACCTTGCCGAAGTCATGCAGCACGGCGGCATAGCGGAGTTCTTTCAGCTGTTCCACATTGAATCGAATGTCCGCATAGAGGCCGGAATCGGTTTGGGTCACCGCGTCCGCCAGCCGACAGGTGAGGGTGGCGACACGTTGGCTGTGCCCGCTGGTGGAGGGATCCCGGCTTTCAATGGCCTGCACACTGGCGGAGATAAACCCTTCGAACAGGAGATGAATCTCCTCATAGAGATTGGCATTTTCGATGGCGATGCCGACCTGATGACCAAGCGCGACGAAATTCTGGAGATCGTCATCCCCGAACTGTTCGCCATGTTTATGATTAATGGCTTGGAGCACACCCAGAAGATGGCCATGAGCCGTGACAGGCACACAGACCATATTGCGCGTGACAAATCCGCTGGTCTGATCCACATGACGGAAGAAACGGGTATCCTGTTGGACATCGTTGACGATGATGGGCTCTCCGGTTCGAGCGACATGTCCCGCTATCCCTTGCCCTTGCCTGAGACGGGCCTGGCGAACGGCCTCTCCCTTCTCGCCATGGACCACATCGAAATACAAATCACCGGAGGGTTCATCCAACAAGAGAAGGGAGCCGGCTTCGGCATTCATCAAGAGCGTGGCGGCTTCGATGGCGCGCTTGCGAATGGTCGCGTGATCGAGACTCGAATTCAGCAGAGCGCTGATTTCCTGAAGCTGTCGCAGTGAGGGGTCTTTCATCAGATAACATCCAGCATGTGTTGCTGCACAGAATGCCTCCGTGAAACTGTAGCACGACAGATTCGTTTTGCACGGAAAAGCGCTGTTTAGAGAGGGACAGAAGAGTCCAGGATAGCTACCGCGTACCGCGTGACAGCTGGCTAAAGCATGTCTGCTCTGAGGAAAATTGGATTGCAGAACCTGACCATTAGAGGTCCATGCTATTGTAGCGGAGGGTGACGAACACGACGGCCCGCTGCCCGGAAAAAGGACAGCGGGTCGCTCGACGATGGATACACGTTCGAGAGAAAGAATTCAGCGCTGGCGACCGTTATGCTTGTCGGTTCCCACCTTCAGCGGAATGCCCTCTTCCCGTTTGCCCAAGTTCCAGATCGTCTCCGCCTTGCTACCGATGTACCAGAAGCTGACCCCCAACAGCGCAAAGAAGACCGCTTTGTGGAGGCTGTTCCAGAACAGTTCAAACAAACGCGTATAGAGATTGATGCCCAGAAACGTCAGGCCGAAACCTTTCGTGATGTCATTGTCGTGCCGCAACCCGTGATAGATGGCCCAGCCGGCCGCCGCGCCGAAGAAGATCGACCAGTGGAATAATTCGATCTGCTTCACCTGTTCCCAGCTGTGCCTATCCCCGTAGTTGCCGAAGATCGACATGATCCAGAGCGCGATGAAGAGATATAATAACCCCATGGCCAGCGTGCTGCGGTAGAACCGGTGTGCGATCGGATGATGCTCCAATGCCAGTGTGCAGCCGGTGAGCACGCCGCCGAAGAGCACGAAGCGCAGTGGATAGTTCATGCCGAGATAATACGCGCCCCAACCGGACATGTATCCCGTTTCCGTTCCCATCCAGCCACCCAGCGAGGCCAGCGAGAAGATCCAGATCAGATTCGATCCGAGTAACACACCAAGACCTGCGTAGACCAGAAACGAAAGCAACAAAAGCAAGGAGAAATGTCCGCTGCCTGTATCGAGCACAATGCCAAGCTGGGAAATCGCTCCGGCGGTGGCGAGCACACCCAGAAAGAAAATCGCTTCGTTACGATACACCTTGTCGGGAGTCTGCTGACTCCTGGTGAGACCCCACCGATAGAGTCCGGCTGCAACGAGTGACAACGCTGCGCATTTGAGTATGGCTGGGGCATTGAAGAGCGCTTCGAGCAACTCCCGAAGCATCCGATCCGACAGCACTGCGCTCACCGACGAGACGATTGAAAAGAGCGCAATCCAAAACGAGTACTTCGCAAGCTTCCGCCAGTCGAAATATTGCACCTCGATTGTAGCGGCCAGACTCACAGCCTGTGCATCGGGAATCACGCCGTCCTGCTTCCACTGTTCGATGGCCTCACGGAGCACAGTGGCTTGCTTGCGTGGGAGCTTCAATCATCACCTCGCTGGATAGGAGCAAGAAACACAGAGGAATACTACAGTCCGAAGTATAAAGTGACGTTGGGATGTCGTCGAGAACAAACGTGTTTTCAGAGGCGGAAGGCCGTGCGCCGTGAAACGGGGACTGACTCCCGAAAAGTCAAATGTCCCCGTTTTTGTCCCGGAGCGCGCCAAGGCCTCTTGTAGTAGAGGCCCTGGCGGATTTGAAAATGGCTGGTTCTCGGAGTCTGTCCAAGTAATACCATTCTACTGCGGCAAACGATCTGCACGTATCTGCGTCGTTCTCGGCCCGAAAAAACCCTCAACGTATTCCAGCGAATACGCCTCCGGTTTTTTCGAGCCTCCGGCCTCGCATCTATCAGCAGCTCCTTTGCCTCGCAACGAAGGATTACTCGGACAGACTCCTAGCCCTATTCCACTTCGATGATAATGGTATGGGTGGCCACGACGAGATCGTGGTCTTTCGTGGCACCAGCCACGGTGATCTTGCGATCTCCCTTGCTCAGGCCCTTCAGCGTCCCGGAAAAGCCTTTCTGATATTCACC
Source organism: Nitrospiraceae bacterium (assembly GCA_035607135.1). Classification (GTDB taxonomy): domain Bacteria; phylum Nitrospirota; class Nitrospiria; order Nitrospirales; family Nitrospiraceae; genus Palsa-1315. The sequence goes on along the minus strand of DATNCR010000161.1, from coordinate 15,302 downwards.
ATCCACATACACATGGACGTGCGTCGCTTGTGTCCCCTTGGTCAGCTCATATTTCAGCTCAAAGGTGTCGTCGACTTCGTCCCCGTCCTTGGGAGATGTAATGATCACCTTCGACCCGTCCTCGATCGGTGGTTTCGTCGGTTTATCTTCTGCGAAGACCGGTGCCCAGCCGAGATAGCCCGCTAGCACGATCCCTAATCCCATGATCCCGATACGCCCCATCACAGACATCGCGACCTCCTTGTTTGAAGCAGCTGAATCGATGCTGCAGTTTACCATCTTCTGCGGGATATTCTCTCCCCAGATTACCGCCGTCCTCAGGTGAAAATCGTCGGGGGGGGGCGATCGCTTGCTCGACATGGGTCGCCCGATGGTGCACGTCATGGGCGACGTCGTGTTTGCAGCCTGCATCGAGAATGGTGAGCGCAAGATCGACACGCACGCGACGTGATACGGGCATGCCATATGGAACGCAGCCTGATCGGGTTCCCTGCGCGCCGCGACGCACCAAGGCCTCATTCACTCAAGGCCTTGGTGGCATAGAAGATGGCTGACCTCAGCGCTATTCCACTTCGACGGTGATGGTATCCATGGCCGGGGCAAGATTATGGTTCTTCGTGGCAGCTTTCACGGTGATCTCGTGCGTTCCCTTGCTTAGGCCTTTCAGCGCCCCAGAAAATCCCTTCTGGTACTCATCGTCCACAAACACATGGACATGGGTCACTTGAGATCCCTTGGTCAACTCGTACTTCAGCTCGAAACTGTCGTTCACCTTATCCCCATCCTTGGGAGAGGTAATCGTGATTTTCGACCCATCTACTGCCTGCGGTCTCTGCGGTGGTTCCGCTGCGAAGATCGGAGTCCCGCTGAGACAGCCCGCTAACGCGATTCCCAATCCTATGATCCCAATACGTCCGACCATATGCATCACGACCTCCTTGTTCGAAACCAATTCAGTGGACACAATCGCGCACCACCTTCGGCGGGAGATTCTCTCGTCTGATAACGAGCCGTTCTCCGGCGGAGCCTATTGGGACATTCTACTTTTCAACGTTGCCTCAATCAATCCGCACCGACGCCCATCGGATGAGCACAGGGTACTTGCGCAGGCTGCGAGCAAGAAGGATGATTGGAGGCGGCTTGAGAAACCCGGCGCACCAGGGTCTCTTACAACAGAGACCCTGGTGGCGTTGATGATGGATGCAGCTCTATTGTACGTCGATGTTGACGGTGTGGGTGGCCATGACAAGGTCATGGTCCTTGGTGGCGCCGGTCACGGTGACCTTGTGCGTTCCCTTGCTCAAACCCTTAATCTCCCCGGCGAAGCCCTTCTGATACTGCTCGTCCACATAGGCATGGACATGTGTCGCTTGAGATCCCTTGGTCAACTCGTACTTCAGCTCAAAACTGTCGCTGACCTTGTCCCCGTCCTTGGGAGAGGTAATCATCACCTTCGACCCATCCTCTACTGGTGCTTTCGCCGGTTTATCCCCTGCAAAAACCGGTGCTCCCGTGAGGCAGCCCGCTAACGCAATCCCTAATCCCATGAATCCGATACGTCCGACCCTATGCATCACGACCTCCTTGTTTGAAACAACTGAATGAACCGTGCCAGGTACCATCCCTTTCGGGATTTCCTCTCGTCCCGTTCTCAACCATTCTTCGGTTAAGAACACCGGCATATCTTACTTTTCACGATTATCTCAGTCAATCAGCACATTCGCAGATCGCCGTACCGTCATAAGACGAAGCGCTTCTACTTGCGGACCTTCTTTGAGAGAAATGGCTCAGTCTAGTCTTTACTACGCGAATCGCGGGACCACCATTCGATCGGGAGAGATCTCTGAGTGAGAAAGACACCGGGCCACTCCATGCCCCCATGCAATTAAATGTGGTACGGTAGAAGAAAATGAGAGCCTGACCATGACCATCCAGGCACAATTTCCAGATGAGCAGAGCACTGAAGGCGCCTTCACGAGGCAGCCGGATGCCTTTACGGACTGGGTAACCGCGAATGGGAGTTCCGGCTACCCGGCGGCGAGCGGCCGCTACCATCTCTATGTCTCCTGGGCCTGCCCCTGGGCACATCGGACAATCATCGTACGAAAACTCAAGAAACTCGAAGACGTCATCGGCATGACGGTCGTGGACCCGATCCGCGACGAGCGGGGCTGGGCGTTCCGCGAAGGACTCAGCCATTCGCTCGATCCCGTGAACGGATTCCAGTTCCTCAGTCAGGCCTATAGGGCCACCGATCCGAACTATCGCGGACGGTTCACCGTCCCTGTGTTGTGGGACCGAGTGACAAAACGCATCGTCACCAATTCCGACGACGACCTCATGCGCATGTTTAACGGCGAGTTCAATCGTTTCACTGAGAGCCCCATCGACCTCTATCAAGACGGAATCAGGAAGGAGATCGACGACCTCAATACGTTCATCTATGAGAACGTCAACGACGGGGTCTATCGCGCAGGATTCGCCACATCGCAGCAAGCCTATGAACGAGCCGTGTGGCGCCTCTTCGAGGCCCTCGATCAACTGGAGGCCCGGCTGGCGCGCCAACGCTATCTCTTCGGTTCACAATTCGTCGAAACCGATTGGCGCCTGTTCGTCACCCTTGTGCGCTTCGACGCCGTCTATCATGGCCATTTCAAGTGCAACCTCAGGCGAATCATCGATTACCCAAACCTCTTCGGCTACCTGAAAGACCTCTATCAAACCGACGGCATCGCCGACACCGTGAACTTCGACCACATCAAGCGGCATTATTACATGACGCACGACGACATCAATCCGACCCGTATCGTCCCCCTTGGTCCCGATCAAGATCTCACCGCTCCTCACCACCGCGCACACCTGCCATAGCGGGCAGACCGGTTGCTCTGATCTGTACAAGCTGTCTTGACTCATGAGTTGAACCGGATAAACCGGATAGATCAAGTAAACTGGACAGACCGGACACGAAGAGGCGTTGGCAGGACTGGGCTTACTTCGATGGCGGATCGTCGATCTTCAGCATTCGGGTCGCCAATGAAATGGTCGTGCCCTGCATGACGACGGACGTGAGCGTAATAAAAAAGACCAGGTGGAAGATTGTGTCGGCCTGCTTGACCCCGGCCAAGAGGGGAAAGGTGGCCAGGATAATCGGCACGGCCCCACGGAGCCCCGCCCAGGCCACCAGAATCTGTTCTCGATACGGCATCGGCGAAAACGCCAGCGCCGTGTGGATCGCCGCAGGGCGTGCAATGACAATGAGGAAAAGGGAAACCAGCAGACCCACCCACGCGACCGGCACGAGCCTTGCCGGGAATACTTGCAGCCCCAGCATCAGAAACATGGTGACCTGCATCAGCCAGGCCAGCCCATCATGAAAGCGCAAGACGTTCTCTTGATGGACAAAGGGCTTTCGCTGCATGATAAGCCCCGCCAGATACACGGCAAGAAAGCCACTTCCGTGCAAGGACACGGTCACACCGTAGGTCAGGAGCACCAGCGCCAACGACAACACTAGATAAATGCCTTCCAACCCCAAATCGAGCGCATTAAACATTCGTCTCATGACCTCGCCCATCGCAATGCCCATCACCGTCCCGATGGCCATTTCCATCACGAAGAATGAGACCAATTCTCCAAAGGAGGTCGAGGGTTCCGTCAACAGCCGAATCAGTGCGATCGTCAGCACGACCGCCATCGGATCGTTGCTGCCGGATTCCAATTCGAGCAATTGGGCCAAGCGCTTCGGGAGCTTGGAACTCCTCGATTTGAGCACCATGAAAATCGCCGCAGCATCGGTGGACGACACAATCGCGCCAAGTAAGAGGCCCTCCAGGAATGAGAACCCCTGGACCCAAGCGACAAACACCCCGACCAGCAGTGCCGTGATGAGCACCCCGATCGTCGAAAGAGATAGCCCCTTCCATAATATAGGCTTGACCCCGGTCCACTCCGTGTCCAATCCGCCCGAAAACAGAATCATGATGAGCGCCAAGATTCCCATCGACTTCACCAGCGACGGATCGTCGAAATAGATACCGCCGGGGCCGTCGGATCCCGCCAACATGCCGATGGCGACGAACAAGACCAGGGAGGGGATGCCAAACCGATTGGAGAGTTTGATCGTCAGAATGCTCAGAACGATAAGGCTGGAGAAAACGATGAGGATCCACTCAAGGGACGTCGGCATTGATGTAGTGTGTTTCGAGTTTGTCGGACGCGAACCGATGCGATCTATAGCACAGACGACCAAACCGTGCTAGCCACAATATGAGTCAAAGAGTTCTCATCGCTGGAAAAACATGTCTGACACTGGTCTTCGATTGATCCTTGAACGGAGCGGAGAAGACCCACCGCACCGTGCGAGCGATGAGCACAAGACCGGCTCTCTCATGTTCTATCAATGGGAAGCTGATTACGACTATGATGAACGGATGAGACGATAGCCAAACCGATGATGGCGCTGCTACCCAGGAGTCTGTCCCTCTATGTCCATCCAGTGGTTTCCAGGTCACATGAATGTGGCGCGCCAAGAAGCGGCCAAGACCATGGAGGTGATCGATGTCATCGTCGAAGTGCTGGATGCGCGCATCCCGAACGCGAGCTGCAATCCGCTGATCGAAGACTTGCGCCTGGTCCGCCAGCGTCCCAGCCTGAAAGTCCTCAACAAGGCCGATCTCGCCGATCCCGCCGTCACTCAGGCCTGGCTCAACCTCTATCACCAACAACCGGGGGTCAGTGCCGCAGCCCTCTCTTGCAATCATGCAGGCGATGCCGCCAAGGTACCCCAGCTCTGTCAGGCGCTGGCCCCCCACCGGAACAGCAGCGCGAAGCCGCTGCGCATGCTGATCATGGGGATCCCCAACGTCGGTAAATCGACCCTGATGAACACAGTCCTCAAACGCCGCATCGCTCGTGTGGGCGACGAGCCAGCCGTGACGAAAGTCCAGCAACGTCACAAACTCAACGACCACATGGCCATCACCGACTCACCCGGACTGTTGTGGGGAACCATCACAGACCCTGGCGTGGGCCTCTTGCTCGCCGCAACCAATGCCGTAGGCCACTCGGTCGTCGATGATGAAGCGGTCGCCGAATTTCTCGCCGCCATCCTGCTTGTGCGCTATCCGGCGAGGCTCACAACCCGGTACGGGTTTGCTGTGGACGGATTGACCAGCGCAGGCGTGATCGACGCCATCGCCAGAAAGCGTGGCTGCTTGCTGACCAGGAGCGGCGGCGGGCTGGACCGAGACAAAGCGGCGAGGATTCTCTTGTCGGACTACCGCAACGGAACACTCGGACGCACCAGCTTGGAAACACCGGAGAGGCAGCCGGAAGATCAACACTGACGACAACAAAGTCGCGCGTACATCGCGAGACCGGTAGGACCACCCGACGACTCTCTCACGATCTGACTCTGACGAAGTCGATGTACCCCCGTTCAACGTCCGTGCTCACCAGCTCCACTCGCACGCTGTCTCCGACGTCGAGGCCATTCGCGCCTGTCACCATTTTCCCTTCGACCGGAGGCTCCAGGAGCCGGACCCACGTGCCCTTGTCTGACACGCCCGTCACGATGGCGTCGAAACGCTGCCTGATCCGAGATTCGAGCAAGAGGGCCGCGGCGGATTTGCGGAGCTGCCGCTCGACTTTTTCTGCATCGTCTTCTTTCTCGGTACAGTGGTCGGCCAGGTATTTCAGTTCATCAGGCCGGTACGGCGTTGGCGCGCCGGCCAGCGCCGCCTTGATCAGCCGCTGGGTGATGAGATCGGGAAAGCGACGGTTGGGGGCGGTGGAATGGGTGTACCCCTTCACCGCGAGCCCGAAATGTTCGGGAGCCCCATCCTTCGACTGGTCCAGCACATATTCGCCTCTGCCGATGAGCTTCACGACGGCCAGTGACAGGTCCGGAAATCTGATGGGGTCGGCCTGCCGACGCGTGACGAGAAACGCTTCGAGCGCACTCGCATCGGGCTCCGGAGGTAAATGCCCTCCCCAACGTGCAGCTACTTCCATGATCCGCTGCCAGCGTTCGGGAGAACGCAGGATGCGGCGGAACGAGGGCACGCCCTTCCCATTCAGATAGGACACCGTCGCCTGATTCGCCGCGATCATAAAATCTTCGATCAGTTCCTTGGCACGGTTCTTCTGCTCGACCCGGAGAGCGGTCAACACCTCACCATCAAACACGGCTCGTGGCTCAATAGTTTCAAGACTCAGGGCCCCCTGCTGGTGTCGTCGTGCCTTCAGCCGCTGCGCCACCTGGCTTTGCAGGCGGAGTTGCGCAGCAAGGCCGGAGATGGCCTTGACCCGCTCAGGCTCAGGCGTCTCCCCTGCAAGCCATGCGGCAACGCTGTTATAGGCGAGCTTTGCCTGGTTGCGGACCAGGGCCCGAAAGAGGGTCGAGCTGAGGACCGCTCCATCCTCCGCAATCACCATCTCCACGACAATCGCAAGACGGTCTTGCCCTTCACCAAGAGATGTCAGATCAGTCGACAGTTTTTCCGGCAGCATGGGGAACATATCGCCGGACGTATAGACCGATGTCGTATTGTGTTTGGCATGCGCATCCAGGGCGGATTCCTTCGTGACCAACGCGTCTACGTCGGCAATCGCCACCAGAATCTTCACAGACCGGTCAGAGTGTGGTTCCGCCACAGTGAGTTGGTCGAGATCTCGGGAATCGTCGTTATCGATCGATGCCCAGAGTAGACTCGTGAGGTCACGTATATCCGATTTCCGGTCGGTGGGAACAGCCTCAATGCGGGCAAGCTCGGCCATCGCCTCGGCAGAAAAATCCGGCAACAAGCCGCGTTCGATCATGGCGCGACGAGCGATATGCTTCAGATCTGTGCGATGATGTTTCATTTCCCCCTCAATCGTGAATGAGACCTCGATCCATTTGCTGAGGCTGTCGTGTCAACCCTTGCCTATAAAAGACTCGTTCAGCTTGCTCGCCTTCACTTTTAGGATGGTTTCTTCCTGCACTTGCCAGAATCGATCCTGTGCGAGGGCAAGACCCGAATCAGTGTGGGTCGTGAAATGTGCAGTTTCATGGAGGGAGTGCGCCTACGTGGTGCATGGTTCTGATTGCGTTCTCAGTTTGTACCAGCTATATGATAGGGACCTAGGTGGTCTCAAACTTAGGCCGTCCCCGTCGAAGTATCAGTGAGTCAAGAACCCCGCCCTACTGGGCGGAGGATTCATACGGAGTTGTTCGTCACTCTGATGCCCGCTTCAACCTATGCGTAACAACATCGCCATTACGTACCTTCGATGGATCATCGCGATTCCGGCAGGTCTCTTGGCGTGGTTCGGCGCGAACCATTCTATTGGCATGACATTCGGCTTTATCCACGGCTATGACGTGCTGGATTCTTTTTGGGAAGCGCCGGATATGGACGGGATGCTGATTACAGGCACCTACATTATTGTGATCACGAGAATCGTGGCGTCTGCTTCCCTTGTGGCTGTGATTATCTACATGGTCCCGCGCTATCACAAACAGGTGGCGACTGTCGCGACCGCTGTGGTATCCGCCGCCGCTGTCGCCCTCTTGGGTTTCATATGGGTTCAAGAATTCCGTGCTGATGTCGCCCTCGGTCCGGAAGGTTGGTATCGATACATTCTGGACATGCTGAGCATTATCATTGGTGCAGTATTCGGTGCCTGGATGGCATATGGAAGTCGGAGAAGGCGTGCTCCTGCTTCGTAAATGTTTCGTTCCCTTGGCCACCTGCTGCCCCATCTCAATAATCTCGCCATTCTCGTAGGATGCGAAGGCATTCCGCCGGCCTCTCCCGGTCCCTTCCTCTCGCTTCACCCGGTGTGACCTGTCGGACTCCCCCACGTCTATTGTTTCCTCTTCCGCCGGGTCCCTGTCGTTCCCACCATGACGACTACCTGCGTACGAGGAGAGAAGGCCCGCTCAATGGGTAGCTTCGCATTGGTCGTGAGGATGACGATTCCGGTGTGACTCTCGATACGCTGGAGAAAATGAGCCGTCTCCGCATTCGCGTATCGGTCATTGGCATCGGGGACTACGCCGCGTGCCTTAAACAATATGTCGGCTTCATCGAAGAAGAGGATCGCGCCACTGGCTTCTGCTTTATCAAATACGTCATTCAGATTCTTTTCCGTCTCGCCGATGTATTGGCTTACCACTGCCGACACATCCACCCTGAACAAATCTACTTTCAATGTTTCGGCCAACATCTCGGCAGACTTCCTTCTGCGGAGGGCCGTGGAACCGGACAGCACGAGGACCGCAGCGGATATCGGCTTGGGCTTCTTTGCACGACGCCCCGGCGTGGCCTTCTTCTTCCCTACGGCCGGCCTCCGGCTACCTCTATTCACCTTGCCTGCCATGTCTTCTTTATCCTCCTCCCGGTACGTCGAACAGTAACAGGATATTGCAACACTCCGCGAACATGCGCGGAGACTTGCCGATCTTATCGTCAATTGATCACAATGGCCAGCAGCGTACCGTGCAGGGATTCAGCAATCTGACGGGTGTGGCCTCATGAGACCAACGATGCTGATTGAACAGGAGCTCGCGGCAGCCCAGGCCGCGCAGCAGAACGGCAACCACGGGAGAGCGCGAGTCTGTGCGCGGCGCGCTGTGGCTCTCGCGATCGAAGCGTGGCTAGCGAGGCTTCCCTACCCATCAAGGCACCGGGACGCGATGGAGCACCTCCGGTACATTCAGCAGGACGGCTCTCTCCCTCTTCCCATCCGCCAGGCGGCCGAGCGGTTGAGCACCCCTGTGACTCGCCAACAGACAGCCCCCTTCACAACAGATCCCATCGCCGACGCACAACTCATCATCGCCCATCTGAGCAATCACTGAATGATTGAATCAGCAATGCTCCCTCCAAATTCTCTATACCTCTCTTAAAGGGAGCGGCGAGGCTGCCCTTTACTGCGCGCATCGAACGAGCACAGTTTCATCGTGCGCGTTCTGCGAGCAAAAAGGGCACCTCGCCGCTCCCTTCTTCACCAGCCCAACCCCCAGCGATGCCCATCCTTTTCCAGCAGCGCATCCGCTGCACTTGGTCCCCAGCTGCCGGCGGTGTAGAAGTGGAGAGGTTTCTCGCCGATCAAGAGCGGATCATAGAGGCGCCACGCTGTTTCGATGAAATCCGCGCTGACGAAGAGGGTCTGATCCCCGATCATCACATCGCGAAGCAGCGTCTTGTAGGCTTCAGGAAGCTGGCCGAAGGCTTTTCCATAGTCGAACTGCAGCGCATGGTCGCTCAGTCGGAACGGTCTTCCCGGACTCTTCACGGAAAAACAGAGTGAGAACCCCTCGTTGGGCTGGAGCATGATCAGCAGCTGATTGGGCGAAATGCTGCCGGGCTTGAGGAACCGAAATACTTGGGTGGGCGCCTCGCGAAAGGTCACCGCGATCTGAGTCACTTTGCGCGGGAAGCGTTTGCCCGTCCTCAAATAGAAGGGTATGCCCTTCCATCGCCAGTTATGAACCTCCGCTTTCAAGGCGACATAGGTTTCTGTGGTCGAATTACTCGGGACTCCCTCCTCCTCGCGATAGCCCGGAATCTTCTGGCCGACGATTTCCCAAGCTGTGTATTGCCCAAAGACGACATCCTGAGGAGCGATAGGGTTAATTGAATGTAGTACTTTTAGCCTTTCATTCTGAATCGAAGCGGCATCGAAGGACACCGGTACCTCCATCGCCACGACCGTTAGGAGTTGGGTCAGATGGTTCTGGAGCATGTCGCGAAACGCCCCGGCCTGCTGATAGTAGGCCCCGCGATGCTCCATGCCGAGGTCTTCGGCCACGGTAATCTGAACGTTCTCGATGATGTTGCGATTCCAGAGGGATTCAAAAATCGGATTCGCAAAGCGGAATGCCAGGAGGTTCTGCACCGTCTCTTTGCCGAGGTAATGATCGATGCGGTAGATCTGGGGCTCCTCGATATATTGATGCAGCGTCATGTTCAGACGTCGGGCTGAGTGAAAATCGTGGCCAAATGGTTTTTCGAATACGACACGGACCCATCCGCGGCTCTTGAGCAGTTTCACCTGATCCAGTTTCTCCATGGCGATGGGCACGACGTCCGGTGGCAATGCCAAGTAGAAGACCCGGTTTTCCGACATGTGGTGCTTACGCTCCAACCGTCGGATATACTTGGCCAACAACCCATAGTCCTGCACTCCCTCTTTTTGCAAGGTCTGGTAGTGAAGACACTCCTCGCACCAGGCACGCAATTCTGCTTCCTCACCGCAACCCGCTTGCTGCAGACCCTCGACGGCCCAGAGCCGGAATTCCTTCTCACTCAGCTCAGACATGGCGGCGCCGACGATCAGCGTGTTGCGAGTATCCAGGACTCCCTGATCTCGCAATTCATAGAGCGCGGGCAGGAGTTTCCGGCGCGTCAGATCTCCGGTCGCACCGATAATGACAAAGACATGGGGCTCAACCTTATGGTCCGACATTCGCAAGGCCCTCCGTATAAACGGTGAAACAATCCGTGAGCAGGATGCTGAATCAATCCGCCAACAGCACGATCGACATCCGTGAAGCTTGGAGCGCACGCTGGAATATGTCAAGCGGTTGTGAAACGAGGGAGGAACGAGGAATGAAGAGAGCGGTATTATGCGAAAACCATTTTTGCGCGCTGTCTCGTGATCAAGAGGTCAGCTTCACCTCCTCGTGACGATCCGGCATCGCATGTCCCTCTCCGTTTGCGACGCTCGGCGAGAGGCTCGGGACGGCAGTCCGTTCTTCGATCCACTGATAAAGCACCGGCAGTACTACGAGAGTCAGGAACGTCGAACTGACGAGTCCCCCGATGACCACGACAGCCAGAGGCCGTTGAACTTCCGATCCGATCCCCTGGGAAAGGGCAAGCGGCACCAACCCCAGTAGGGCGACGGCCGCCGTCATCAAGACGGGACGGAGACGCATGACGCATCCATTCAACACCGCCTGCCGAACATCCATGCCCTCCTGCCGACGAAGCGCATTCATGTAAGACACCAACACGATGCCGTTCAAGACGGCCACACCGAACAGATTGATGAATCCGACCGAGGCCGGCACGCTCAGATATTCACCCGTAATCCATAACGCGATAATCCCGCCGATGAGGGCAAACGGGAGGTTGAGAATGATCAATGCCGCCTGCTTGAGCGAGGAGAACGACGAGAACAGGAGCAAGAAAATCACCCCGATGGTAATCGGAACAATGATCTTGATGCGAGCCATCGCCCGCTCCATATTTTCGAACGATCCGCCCCACACGACCGCATACCCCTCCGGAATCCGGACCTCCCGAGCCATCCGTTGCTGCGCCTCGGCGACAATACTCCCGATGTCCCGGCCGTGGGTATTAAAGCTGACCGGCAGGTACCGCTGAAGTTGGTCGCGGTTGATACGGCCCGGTCCCTCATGCATCCGGATCGTGCCGAGATCGCTGAGTGGAATGAAGGCCCCCTTGCCGTCCGACATTCGAATGTTCCCGATGGTCTCAATACTGTTCCGATATTGTTCCGGAAATCGTACAATGAGATTGAACCGTCGCTGCTCTTCGTAGACCCGGGTCGCCGATTCACCTCCGACCGCGGTGGCAATGACATCGCGCACATCCGAGACGTTGATCCCATGCCGCGCAATCTTGCTTCGGTCGATATCGATCGTGATGTAGGGCTGGCCGAAGAGTTGCTCCACCTTCAAGTCTTTGACACCTCGAATCGTGCGGAGAACGCCGGCGATCTCATCCCCCGTGTGACGCAGCGTCTCCAAATCGGGCCCGAACAATTTAACGGTCACCTCTGCGCGCACCCCCGAAATCAATTCGTCTACCCGTTGTTGGATCGGCTGGCTGATCAGAAAGTTGGCGCCGGGCACCCGTGCCAGCCGTTCACGGACTCGCTCTTTCAATCCCTCCATGGTGGAGGCTGTCGTCCATGTCTCGATCGGATGCAACATCGCAACGGAATCGCTTTCATTCGCTTCTTGCGGATCATTCGCCAATTCCGTGCGTCCGATCTTGGACACCATCATCTGCACTTCTGGAAACTCCAGCACCGCCTTCTGCACCTCGCGTTCGATCGTGATCGATTGCTCCAAAGAAATGCTCGGCAAACGGATAGTGAGGGGGGCCATCGTGCCTTCATTCAGAATGGGGACAAATTCCGACCCCAAAAAAGGAAACAGCGCAATGCTTCCCGCCAGCATGAGTCCGGTGGCCGTCAGCACCACCGCCCGATGTCCAAGCGCCCAGCGCAGCAAGGGAATATAGATCCGCTTGGCCAGTCGAAGCGCCCAGGGATCGGCGCCGTGCCCTGGCCGCAATGTCAGCAGACACAGAACCGGCGACAGGGTGACCGACAGAATGAGCGACACCATCAGGGCAATCATGATGGTATAGGCCATCGGCTTGAACATTTTGCCTTCCATGCCCTCGAACGAAAGGATGGGCATAAAGACAATAATGATAATGATAATTCCGAAGACCACCGGGCGGGCAACCTCCCGGGCGGCATTGAGGATGAGCGCCAATCGGGGCAGGCCCTGGTGGCGGGGATCCGAGAGGTGCCGGTGGATGTTTTCCACCACCACCACAGAGGCATCGACCATCATGCCGATGGCAATGGCCAGACCCCCCAAAGACATCAGATTGGCCGTCAGATCGAACCGATCCATCACAAAGAACGTCACGAGAGGCGTGACGGTGAGCGTCGCCGCCACGATCAATGCGCTCCTGGTATCGCCAAGAAATACAAATAAGACCACCACAACCAGGAGAATACCCTCGGCCAGGGCCTTATAGACGGTCTTCAACGCGGCGGAGATCAATTCGATGCGATCGTAAAATGGCACGATCCGCCATCCTGCCGGCAACATACCCTTGTCCTGGATCTGGGCGATCTTGCCCTTAATGCCTTCTACGACGTCGCGGGCATTTCCCCCGCGCAGCATGAGTACGATCCCTGCCACCACTTCACGCTCACCGTTCAGGACGACAGCGCCATGACGAATGGCATGGCCGATTTGTACCTGGGCAACGTCATGGATGTGTACGGGAGTACCACCCGCTTCCTTCACGACAATGTCCTCGATGTCGCTCAGTTTCCGAATCAGTCCCACACCGCGGACGATGAACTTTTCGGAATGGGTCTCCAATATGTTGCCTGCGGCATTCGCGTTGTTGTTCGCCACGGCCGTAAACACATCGTCCAGAGAGAGCGAATATTTGTGCAACAGCTCAGGCTCGACGAGCACCTGGAACTGTTTGACAAACCCGCCTTGCGAGTTGACGTCGATCACTCCAGGGGTGCCCTTGAGGAACGGCCGGATGACCCAATCCTGCACCGTTCGCTGTTCGATCAATTCACGTTCCACTGCGGCAGCGTTCAGACCGGCATGAGGAGGGCCTTCGAGATAGTACTGATAGACCTCTCCCAGTCCCGTACTGTTCGGCACCATGCCCGGTTCAGACCCAGGAGGTAAGTGTTCCTGCACCTCGATCAACCGTTCGAGCACGAGTTGGCGGGCAAGGTTGATGTCCATCCTATCGTCGAACACCACCGTAATGAGGGACAGTCCGACTTTGGTGAGCGAACGTAGTTCCGTCAGGTGCGGAATCCCGGTGATTTGTTGTTCGATGGGAAAGGTCACCAGCCGCTCGACTTCTTCGGGGGATAGGCCAGGCGCTTTCGTGACAACTTGCACGAGCACGCTTGTCACATCGGGAAATGCGTCGATCGGTATCGTGCGGAAGGCATAGAACCCCAGAAGGGTCAGAAGGCCGGCGAACGTAAGGATCAGGAAGGGGCGACGCAGAGACAACTCGATGAGTTTATCGACCATAGTTCAGTCTTTGGGCTTCAACAACTCGGATTTCAAGGTAAAGGCGCCTTCCTGGACGACCACTTCCCCTTCCTGCAACCCTTCGCGGACCTCGACGAAGGTCCCGTTCTTGTCGCCCAATTTGACTGTCCGCGCTTCATAGACTCCGGATTGCTGCTGCACAAACACGAAGCTGCGGTCCCGATCATGCTGCACGGCTCCTTCGGGAACGACCAGAACATCCGGAGCAGGTTCGGATAGGACGCGGATTGTCGCGAACATTTCCGGCTTCAGACGACCGTTGGGATTTGCCAAAGTGAGGCGCACCTGCATGGTCCTCGTCGCGGTGTCCAGAACATCGCCGACATACGCAACCGTTCCCTGGAACACCTCGTCAGGATACGCAGGTACAAAGACCTCGACCGGCTGATCCGGCACGAGCGTTGCCCGATGCATATAGGAGATATCCTTTTCCGAGACGTTGCCCACCACCCAAACCGTCGAAAGATCGGCGACCACAAACAGTTTTTGGGTGGTTTCGACCAGCTCGCCTTTAGTGAGATCACGCGCGATCACCCTACCCGCAAAAGGCGCCACAATGGAAATCTGCGAGCGGATCTTTTGGGTCCGTTCTAGTACACTGATCTCCTTGTCGTCCATGCCGAGCAACCGGATACCTTCGCGCGCCTCCTGAGCTTCAGCACGCACACTGATCATTTCTCCTTCGCGGCGCTGCTGTTCCGCCTGGCCGATGACCTTCTCTTTAAATAGAAATTCCGCCCGCTGGTAGGCCTGCTCCGCCACATGTCGTCGCGCACGAGCCTTCAAGTATGCAGACTGGGCGAGTCCGAGATCGCTGCTGTGAAGCACTGCCAGCAGCTGATTGGCCACGACTGCCTGTCCCAGATCGGCATGCACCTCGGCCACTCGCCCACGGACGAGGGTCGTAATGTTCGCCAACGCGTTTTCGTTCGGACGTACGACACCCGGAAAGGTCCGGTAGGTACGAAAGGCCGTTCGCCCGACCGGCTCCACGGTCACGCCGGACCGAGTGACTTCATCTGCCGGGAGCCGAACAAGGCGTGCATGGTCCGACGAATGTTTCGGCTTGCCCTCCTCCGCCGGGGCAGGGGCACGGTCACAACCAGTCGAGGCTGCCACCAGCAGCATGCCGAAGAAGACGCTGCACAGCTTACTCAGACGGCTTCGTAGATGCGCGTAACTCGCGCGTCGTGTGATCATTCGGTCAGGAAAAAGTGCCATGCGTCTCATCTGTACCCTTCACCACTAGAGTGGACCGCCCAGGGCTCGCTCGTACCGCGTGAGCGCCAGGGAAAGGTCGAAACGTGCCAGATTATAATCCACGGTGATCTGGCGTTGGACCCGTTGGGCATCGAGGACATCCAGGAGGCTGGAGGCGCCCTGCCTGAAACTCAATTGGGCAATACGAAGCGCTTCTTGCGCTTGCTTGAGGAGCCCTTCCTCATAC
>DATNCR010000138.1:0-5284 GCA_035607135.1 Nitrospiraceae bacterium | reverse complement strand
ATCCGATCCATAAATATTGCTGCATGCTCCCAAAAAAAAGACGCCCGGAAGTCCAGGCGCCGTACGGCAGTATACACGAAGCGTGATGTCCGGTACAAGCGATGTGCGAGGAAGATACCGGAGGTTGATAACCCGGCATCGACTTGAGTTTTAGCGACCTCCACGGTATGGTGACATTGGTATTCTTCTCCAGTAGCCGAGCCTCCTTCAAGAGTAACCCCGCGTAACCATGATAGATCGCCCCATAGAGCTTCAGGATCCTCCTCGCCAACCACCACCCCGCCGGCCATGGCGTTGGTGGCAGATCTCGCTTCTAAGTGTAGGGGCAGCCTTCTTGGTAGGGGGGCTGATAGCCGGCGGGTTGCTCTGGCACCTCTCAAAAGATCTTCCTGCGTTGGATCAACTGGGGACATATCAGCCGAGCCTGGTGACCCAGGTCTATTCGAGCGATCAGCGGCTCATTGGTCAGTTTTTCATTGAGCGTCGCATCCTGACCCCTGTCGGTGACATTCCCGAAGGCTTGCGACGCGCGGTCGTGGCTGTTGAGGATGTCCGGTTCTTCGAGCATCCCGGTCTCGACTACATCGGCATGGCCCGGGCGGCTTGGACGAATCTGCGTCGAGGGGGCAAGGTCGAAGGGGCCAGCACCATTACCCAGCAGTTGGCGAGGTCGCTGTTCCTTTCGTCCGAACGCACCTTCGACCGCAAAGTCCGCGAGCTCATTCTGGCCTACAAGATGGAATTGGTTCTGACGAAGGAGCAAATTCTCGAACTGTACCTGAATCAGATTTACTTCGGACAAGGCGCGTATGGTGTCGCTTCGGCGGCTCAAACGTATTTTGGAAAAGATCTCTCCGCCCTCACGACTGGAGAGTCAGCATTTCTGGCGGGTCTTCCGAAATCGCCGAACCATTATTCGCCGTTCAAGGCCTACGACCGTGCAAAGAAACGACAAGAGCATGTGCTGGCGCGCATGGAAGAGGCAAAGTTCCTTACGACGGCAGAACGCGAACAGGCTACAGCCGAGATACTCAACTTTCGTCGTCCTGGCGCCGAACAGGCTGCGCCCTATTTTGTGGAATATATCAGGCAGTTGCTAGTCGCGAAGTATGGCGAATCGATGGTGTACAAGGGCGGGCTCAAGGTTGTGACGACATTGAACATGGAGATGCAGAAGCTTGCTGAGGCGGCCTTCGCAGATGGCTTGCGCGAATTGGATAAGCGCCAAGGGTGGCGCGGTCCGCTTCGAACGGTCGATCTTACCGCTCCGTCCCCATCCATTGTTGCTGCGGTGGTTGATCAGGTACTAAAAGTAGGAGACTATCGCGAAGGGGTCATCACCAAAGTGGCGAAGGACCAATATCTGGTGCAGATCGGCACGACGCAGGCCCAACTCGCCTTTGACGATATGGCATGGGCGAAGCGCCGTCTCACCGGGCCGGATACGGCGAAAGATGTCGTGTTCAATCCGAATCTCAAACAAGTGCTGAAACCTGGTGATGTGATCGAGGTAATGGTGAAGCAGCTGGATCGTGGCCTCGTTCATGTGCAACTCGAACAGACTCCCCTCGTCGAGGGAGGGCTGATCGCGCTGGAGCCAGGCAGGGGAGCCATTCGGGCCATGGTCGGAGGCTATGATTTCAGTCGTAGCGAGTACAATCGGGCCGTGCAAGCCCACCGCCAGCCTGGATCCGCTTTCAAGCCGATTATCTATGCGACGGCTGTGAGTCAAGGCATGAGCCCCGCGTCGGTGATCCTCGATGCGCCGGTTGTCTATGAACAGGAACAGGATGAGAAAACATGGAAGCCGGAGAACTATGGAAGGAAAATCCATGGCATGGTGAGTTTGCGTGATGCATTGGCCCACTCGCACAATCTGGCGACGGTCCGGCTGCTGGACAAGGTTGGCGTCAAGAACGTCATTGATTTTGCGAAAACGGTAGGGATCACCAGTCCTTTGGCGGCAGACCTGTCGCTAGGACTGGGCTCATCCTCCCTCGGGTTGATGGAATTGACCTCTGCCTATAGCGTGTTACTCAACCAGGGGAGCCGCGCAGAGCCGTATGCGATTCTCTTCGTAAAGGATAATGCGGGAACTGTGCTGGAACAGGCTGAACCGCAGGCGCTACAGGTGATTTCCAAAGAAACGGCCTACTTAGTTACGAATATGATGGAAGACGTGATCCAAAAGGGGACCGGTCAGGCGGCTAAAATGATCGGGCGACCGATAGCAGGGAAAACTGGCACGACGGACGAGTTTATCAATGCGTGGTTTATTGGCGGTGCACCAAACTTGGTTACGGGCATCTATGTCGGGTTTGATGATCGACGTTCACTCGGCGAAACGGAATCTGGGGCGCATGCCGCGCTGCCCATATGGATTAACTTTATGCAGAAAGCGCTGAAGCCATTGCCGGTCATCGCTTTTACCATTCCGGAAGGCATCACGTTCGTCAAGGTCGATCCGGCGACGGGGTTGCTTGAGGATGGCCAGGAAGACCAGGCTAGTACCGTCGAACTCTTTACCAAAGGCAGCGAACCGACTCAAACGACTCAGCGCCGGCTGGACCCGATTGATTTCTATAAGCTCGATCAGATTCCCGATGGGGCACTCTAGCAGGATGCTGAAAAAGTCACCCTTCTCACCCGCCCAGCCCTGGCGCGCCGAGACGCGCCCTTTCCCATGCGGCGTTCTCAGCTCGCAAGAATCCTCAACGTACCCCTGAGGGTAGGCCTCCGGTTCTTGCTCCCCTGCGGCCTTGCTGGACGGTCTTTTTGAGCATCCTGCGTAATATTTCTGTTGTCCGTATTCTGCGACGTGCTTGCTAACGAGTAGAGGGAAAGATGTCGCATTTCAATTCAATTCAGACCCGCAGCGTCAGAATCTCCTTTAACGTCTGTTCAATGTCCTCCGATGAGTTGAGGAGACTTGGTGCCAACCGCGCATACTGCGTCGCGTAGGGCGAGGTACTCCCGACAATCTTCCTGTGCCGGAGCCGTTCGATCACTTGGTCTGGTTGCATCCCAGCTACTTCGAAGCAGACGATGCCGGCCGACAGCTCTTGCGACATCGGTGTATGCAACGTAATGTGCGGCATCCTCGCCAATCCCTGCTTCAACTGCTGATTCAATTCGTAGATGCGTTGGGTCACACGCGCCTTACCGATGGCCTGATGGAGCATGAAGGCTTCATCAAGAGCCCACCGATGTTCGAAGGAATGAAATCCACCCGGTGTCATGTAGACGGATCTCGGTAGATCTTTCTGCGGACTCACCTTCATCCAGATATCGTAGGCTTGAGTATTGAAAGTCGGAATGCTGGGGTTGGCCACAGGCCAGGCCCGTTTCTGCCCCCACACAAGACCAGTACCCCTTGGACCAAACATCCATTTATGTGTCCCTGCAACCAGGAAATCGCACCCGACGTCGGAGAGACGGAAATCTTCGACGCCCAACGCATGGACCCCATCTACGCAGAAGATCACTCGATCCTGCTCAGCACGGGATGCATTCAGTTTGTGAATCGCCTGGGCCATCTCCTGGATCGGGAGCTTCAACCCGGTGCTCGAATGGACCCACGTTCCTGCAACGATACGGGTGTTGGGTCGAATCTCCTTGATAAGATTGTCGAGTAATTCTTGGCGCGAGACATTCTTGAGGGAATGATAGAGCGGGATCTGTCGTATCATGGCCCCGGTGCGTTCTGCACGAAGCCGCAAGGACGTTTCAGTTGCATAATGATCGTGTAAGGTCGTGAGGATTTCCTGACCCTCACGCAGGGTGAGGCCGCCGTATAAGAGTCCCAGCCCCATGGTTGTACTATCAGTGAGAGCGATCTCGGTCGGATCAACTGCAAGATAGGCTGCCGCGGCCTGCAAGACGGCCGCCTCCTGCTTTTCTTCCTGTTCGAACCAATAGCCGATAGGATCGGCGTCCAATCCGCGCCGGTGGCGTTCGATCGCTGCTCGAACCGAAGTAGGGTGGGATGCGAGAAAGAATCCCGCCAGATGAATATGGTCACGAGAGAGTTGAAATTGCTCACGTACGGCTTGCCAGCTGTCAAACTTCGGCGACGCTGAGTTGGCAGTGGAAACAGGAGCCTCGGCAGCCAGCAGTGCCGCACCGATGGCCAGGCCGCTACGAACAAGAAAATCCCTCCGGCCAATCGCACCCATGGAAACCTCCTTGCGGAAGATGAATGTTCGGGGACTTCTTACTCTACTGCGATGACCAATGGTGAACAAGCTGGTCGTATTGGCGGGGAAGTCTTCTTCTCAGGGCTGCTCAAAAAGGCTCTCTGACGAGGCCGCAGGGAGCGGGACGACTGAGACGTACCCTTGTGGTACGTTGCAGGGAGGCACGCGACTGAGAACGAAGTCAGAGAGCCTTTTTGAGCAGCCCTTATGAGTAGGCGTCTATTGGCGGGCACGTGCATACCAGATGGCGATCTCCATAGGCTTCGTCGATACGGCTCACGCTGGGCCAGAATTTATGGTCACGTACCCAGGGAGCAGGGAAGGCAGCCTGTTCACGGCTATAGGGTCGAGTCCATTCGTTGGCCGTCACCACCTGTGCCGTGTGGGGAGCATTCTTCAAGAGATTATTAGTGCGGGGCTGGCGTCCCTCGGCAATGTCTTGTATCTCCGCGTGGATGAAGATCATCGCTTCGCAGAACCGGTCTAACTCAGCCTTCGATTCGCTCTCTGTCGGTTCGATCATGAGAGTCCCGGCGACCGGGAACGAGACCGTCGGAGCGTGAAACCCATAATCCATCAATCGCTTGGCCACATCCATCGCTTCAATTCCCGCAGCCTCTTTGAACTGACGAAGATCAAGAATGAACTCGTGCGCAACGAGTTGGGACGGTCCTGTATAGAGAACGGGATAGTACTTCTCCAGCCGTTTGGCCATGTAATTGGCGCTTAAGATTGCGACCTGCGTTGCCTTGGTCATGCCGTCGCGACCCATGAGGGCGATGTAGACCCAGGAAATCGTCACAATACTGGGGCTGCCATAGGGTGCCGCCGACACCGATCCGATGGAATCTTGTCCGCCCAATTGTGTGACCGGATGGCCGGGAAGAAATGGGGCCAGATGCCGAGCGACACAGATTGGTCCCATCCCAGGTCCCCCCCCGCCATGAGGGATACAGAATGTTTTGTGTAGATTCAGATGGCAGACGTCCGCGCCGATGTCCCCTGGTCGACAGAGCCCTACCTGTGCGTTCATGTTGGCACCGTCCATATAGACTTGCCCGCCGTGCGTATGAATGATCTGACAGATG
>DATNCR010000085.1:0-6217 GCA_035607135.1 Nitrospiraceae bacterium | reverse complement strand
GTTATACTCCGGCGTGATCACCACGACCCGGGCCCCCCGCTCGATACATTCCAACTTCCAATGCGCCTCCGGCATCTTGTTCTCGACGAAGTTCTTGCCCCAGCTCGTGTTCAGCTTCGAGAAGCGCATGTCGCAGAGATCAATGTCCGACGCCTGCGCCCCACACCACCACGGGTCGGACGGGTTCTGATCGCCGTGCCAGGTATAGTTCGACCAATAGCGACCACCCTGGGCCTGATCCGGGCTGACCTTCCGGATCCAGGTGTCCAGCAACGCGTTGACCCCCCCGTTCATCCGGGTATTGCCCATCTTGCCCAGGATGCCCAGAACCGGCATCCCCGCACGATGCTTGAAGGTCCGGGTGCCCGCCCCCTTCATCATCTCGATCATCTCCGGCGCATAGCCCTGCTCCCGCAGCCGCCGCGCGCCCGCTTCGCCGCTGTAGCGCGTGCCAATGATGATCATCGCCTTCGCCGCATAGGTGAAGGCCGTATCCCAGGACACCCGCAGCATGTCGTCGAGGAAGCGGCTGTTGAACTTATATTTGCGCTTCGTCTCCGGCGACAACTCCGGGGAGCCTGCATCCATCCATTCCTTCCAGCCCTTGCGCATCAAGGGGCCCTTCAACCGATAGGGCCCATACACCCGGCGATGGAACGTGAACCCTTTCAAGCACATCCGGGGATTATGGGCAAAGGTGCCCCGATTGCCATAGAGGTCTTCATAGGTCTGGTGATCGTAGTTCTGCTCGACCCGCATCACGACCCCGTTGCGGACAAACGCCCGGACACGGCATGCATGCGTATCATTCGGCGAACAGACCCAAGTAAAGGACGAATCGTACCGATACTGGTCGTGATAGACGCGTTCCCAGGACCGATCCGGATAGTCGCCCAACGGATTCCCGACTTCGATGACCGGCTGGAGCGCGGTCAATGCCAGGACCTGGTCGGCCACCGCGACAGCCGCCACTGTCCCCGCCGTAACTTTTAAAAATTGCCGCCGTGACAAAAACATGGATGCCACCTCCTTGTCAGTTCACATGCTATCAATGACCCTGTCGGACAATCATTCGAGCCTGTACTCACTGACCATTACTCAGCTATAAATTCGTACGTAAACTTAAAGATAGCAACTGGTGTGCCTGTTTCGTCTCATCACATAATTCCACACATGCACATGTGAAATGCCCTGATCGCATGGATGGATGGAAAGCAGGACATCACATCATCGAAAATGGTTACGAAAGTATCGCGGATTCGGTCACGGCCATTATAGATAAAGAAAAATGAAGGGAGGATGAAGCAATCATGAAGAAATGATCATGAAGGCGCGTCCTATGCTTACTCCCATTTCTGGCTCATCAACAATGAACTCGGGAAGTCCACAGGGCCCGTCATTCTCGCGGAAGCATACAATACCACTGTCGGCGTCTCGTATGCTTTCGTACTGTGTTTTAGGTCTGTCGAATGTAACGGGAGCAGCCAGAGTAGTTCGGTCGTTACCAACACCATCGAGGGCAAAGTAATAAGCGTGGAAGGCGATGATTATTTGATTCAACTTTTGACGGGAGGGAAGTGCGGTTGCATGCTGATGCAAACACTCAACGGATGGGACCCCATTAGGCAAGTGATCGTATTGAAGCCAAAGTGAACGAAACGAATCAGGAGCAGGTATTGTATATTCGCCCGACGAAATAAAGAGAGTCAAGCGGAAGTGAAACGCTGAACTGTCGCCGTCGAGCTTCTCTAAGCCGCTCCGTCCTTTGTTAGTTGGCGGAAGCGTGTGCATGATAAATAAATGTGTCCTTCTTGGGTCCTCGTGAACGAGCATCACATCCGAGGATCTAGGGAACTATCGGTTTCGCGAGGAGACCCTTGCTGGAGCGGATGCTACAGATTAGCCTGACAACTGGGCACTTGAATGTATGGGGTGGCGTAAACCAAAAACGATCAATCACAAAACTGACGGGCCACTGGGGAGGTCCGATCCGCAGACTCAAAAGTCCAACAGAGATCACAGAATTAACTCGTAGACCCAGCAATCTAGTTGATCCCTATTAAATGTACTCGTACTCCCATATGTATTACCAATGGTCAAATTAATTGAAATTGGATGTTGGCAAGAGATTGGGCTGTTGCGATCGTGCAAGGTGTCGGTGAAGGCGTCGGCGATCAGTTGTCTCCTCTCACTCTCGGCACACCAACGCCACCTCGTTCGTGCCCCGGGTAGCGAGGTCAGAAATTAATCCAATCCAACGAGAGAATGCACGACTTGGTACATTCGACTGGCGGGTCACCAACCCCGCCCTGCATCGCGAGATTGAAGGCTATGCTTCCCTCACAAGCGTGCATCGAAGCCACCAGATCCGGTTCTACATCCATACGCAGGACTCCTCATATAGCTTGGCGATTTACCGAACAGGATGGTATGGGGGCCTTGGTGCTAGACTCGTGCATGGTCCTGTGGCTCTCCGTGGAATATCGCAACCGATGCCGTCAATGGATCCTCAGACAGGACTCGTGGAATGTGTCTGGCGGGACCCTTACCTCCTCTTGGTCGGTGAGGCCGATCAGGAGAATTGGGTCAGTGGGATCTATCTCGTCAAATTGACGGCGAGCAGGAGCGGTGCACAGGCTTATATCATTTTTGTCGTGCGCGACGACACGCGCCCATCCGACTGGCTCTTCCAATCCAGCGTGACGACGTACCAGGCCTACAATAATTGGGGCGGAAAATCACTCTATGATTTCAATAGTAGGGAAGGGCGAGCCTACAAAGTCTCCTTCAACCGACCCTATGCCATCAGCAGCAATCCTGCTGCCGCTTCTGGCAATGGCGCAGGAGACTTTCTGACCAACAACGCGGTGCCGCCAGCAGATGCGTCCTCAGCCTCGGGGTGGGAATACAATATGGTGCGATGGCTCGAACGGGAAGGGTACGATGTTACCTATAGCACGAACGTCGATACTCATTCGAATCCCCGGCTCCTACACCGGCACAAAGGGTGGCTTTCCGTTGGACACGACGAATATTGGACGTGGCAGATGCGGGCGAATGTGGAAGGTGCACGCGACCGCGGGCTGAACCTCGCTTTTTTCTCGGGTAATGTCTGCTACTGGCAGATCCGCTTAGAGCCGAACCTTTCCACGAACGAGCCAGATCGCACAATCGTCTCGTACAAGGAGGATGCACCGACGTGCGATCCCTATGCTCGAGGTCGATCGGAAGATTACCATCTCATGACCGTGCGTTGGCGGGATCCACCGATTAACCGGCCCGAGGACTCCCTCATTGGCGTGATGTATGACGGTAATCCCGTTGATGAGGATATCATCATCAGTGTATCGGACCATTGGTCCATGCAAGGCACATCGCTTCAGGTTGGGGATCGATTACCGCGACTGTTGGGATATGAGGCCGACCGGAGCTTTGGTGGGGCTCCGGCGAATATGGGGATTCTCGCCGAATCACCCTACATGTTTGAAGGTCAGCCGCATCTGGCCCATATGACAAGTTATAGCCTTCCTACTGGGGCAACCGTATTTGCTACTGGCACGATTCAATGGAGCTGGGGTCTCGACGATTTCAACGTACCGGACCTGCGGAAGTCATGTCTCAATTCTCACGCTCAACAGATCACGAGAAATGTCCTTGCACACTTTCAACGCAGTCCTTCGGCGCAAGATCGATAGTCATCATCCTCGCTCAGGTTGATTCATGAAGATCGCCCAAGTGGGTCATCTCGGGGTGAGTGTCCCTCCCGAAAAGTATGGGGGGTCCGAACGCGTGCTGTCTTACCTCACAGAAGAATTAGTCCGGCTCGGTCATGACGTGACATTGTTCGCCAGCGGTGACTCGACCACCACGGCGAAACTAAGGCCAATGTGTGCACGAGCATTGACCCATACGCCCTTCGTGAATCGGGACGCGCTCTTGTTTCATATGCTCGAACATGTCTGGAACGTCTCCCATGAGTTCGACATTATCCATTCGCATTTAGATTTTGTCGGATTTCCCCTCGCCCGCCGCTCCGAAGTCCCTCTCATCACCACCTTGCACGGATATCTGGATGCGCCGGAACTGGTGGAGGTTTATCGTGAATTCTGGGAGATTCCGCTCGTGTCGATCTCCCATTCGCAACGGGCACCCTTTCGCTTCAATAATTGGATGGCGAATGTCTATCACGGAATCCCGGCTCATCTGTATCCGTACCACCCGAGGTCGGCCGGGTATCTGGCCTTCTTGGGGAGAATGTCGCCGGAGAAATCACCCGATGTGGCGATCCGGATCGCGAAGGAAGCGGGCATACCCTTGCGGCTGGCGGCGAAGGTGGACCCAGTGGATCAAGAATACTTTGAGACCGAAATCGTGCCACTCCTTGCGGATCCGCTTATCCAATTTGTTGGAGAGATCACGGATCATGAAAAGGCCGACTTTCTGGGGAATGCTTGCGCGGTACTCTGTCCTTATCAACCCGAAGCCTTCGGCCTTGTACTGATCGAAGCGCTGGCGTGTGGGACTCCGGTCGTGACCTATCGCCACGGATCATTTCCCGAACTAATCGACCATGAATCGACGGGATTTCTCTGCACAAATGAGCAAGAGATGGTGCACGCGGTCCGGTGTATCGGTGAGCTCGATCGCGGTCGATGTCACCAAATCTTTGAGGAGCGATTCACGGCCGAGCAGATGACGACCCAGTATATTCAGGTGTATGAAAGCATGATCAAGGAACCTGCCGTCGCTTCCTTTGCGGACGAATGATGCTGATCCTGACCAGGGGCACAGTGTAGAAACCTGCATTTCAGGCACTTAATGTTTGCAGAATTCATCAACACCACCTAGCGTTACTCCTGTGATGGAGGCAGGGGGGGTCCCGATCATATGTCGTCGTTGGAGGAGTTGAGTGATTCGGTTGAGCTGTGTTGCTTCGAGAGCCTGCACTGTGACATTGATTGATTGGACAGGTCGTTACGGTTGTTCCCTCACATGGGATTGCGCTAGTGCTAACGTTTAATTGAGCATCCGTTTACTTACCCCACTTGTTGCGCAGAGATTTCAATAGTTCTCAACCTTGACACCTTTATCGAATACTGTGAAACGATGGAAATCCCTTCGAGATCAGCTATAAGGTACAACCCAGAAGTTGCAGATGGGGACAGATTCCGTCATCCCGCCCATAACGAAACGCTAGATAGGCCAATACCGATCTTCCTTGGGCATCTGTCCAACCAGCGCAACAGCTCGCTGAATGGCTCGATCCAAATCCTCGCCTGTCGTGTGCTGTTTGACAAAGCAAACATACGCCCCATTTTTCTTGGCTAGTTCCCACAATCCTTGATGCATATGCTGGGTCAGGAGAATCACAGCAACTCGCGGCTTGCTGGCGCGAGGAACTAACGTCATCAATACCTCGAAGCCCGATCGGTCAGGCAAGTCGATTTCTAACACGATGCAATCAATCCGCCGCAGCCGGTAGAGATCCAGTCCCGATTGACCGTCAGAAGCTTCCACGATTTCATAATAAGAGGAGCAAGATTTCAGTTGATCTGCCCAATACGTGCGCTGGTTCTTGCTGCCATCGATGAGCAGTACAGAAGTGATAGGAGATTTGGGAGTTGCCAGCATCACCGAATCCTCCCGGTGTCGCGTGTTGTCGTCTCAGGCTACTTGCTTATAGTGGCTTCGTTGCGGGGATCCTATATGCATTCAGCAATGAGCAAGCGCCTGCCAACTTGGGAATTCCACCGTTCATCGTTCGATCAGGAAAGGGTGGTCCCGGACCGTGTCAGAGCCAACAGTACAATTGGGTCTCTCGTCTCCAGGATTGCACCGACGGAGTCTGATGACCAGTTTCCCATGAATAGGCGATGGTAGGGATGGATCATCATTTACGGTCTTTCTTGGAGCGCCGTTGATTGAAGAGCGTCATGTTTCCTTAGAAACGCGTGGTTGAGTTCACGCCCTACCAACTCCACCGCATATTTCGCCTTCTGTACCACAGCCCCTGTCCCGAAGAAATCATGCGTGACTCCATCGATGTTTTGATAGATAACAGGGACACCGGCCTCGCGCAGGCGGGCCGCATAGTATTTGCCCTCCGATTGCAGCGGATCAATGGCAGCAGTAATGATCGTCGCAGGCGGCAAACCGTGGAGGTCCTGAGCCTTGATCAAGGCAACCATCGGATTGTTCGCGTCGGCAGGACTGTTAA
>DATNCR010000193.1:0-11262 GCA_035607135.1 Nitrospiraceae bacterium | reverse complement strand
GCTCGGCAAGCATTTGAGTCTCTCGCCAGTGAAGCGATTGAGCGACAAGACTTCTGGCTGGCCGAATCCTTGTTGCGTGAATATCTGGTTGCAGGACCCCGTTGCGTTCCCTTCCTCGAGCTCTTGGCTCATGTGTATGAGGAAAAGGGGGATGCCGTGGCATCGGTGACCGAATTGGGCAAGGCAATTGACATTCTGATCGAGGATCCGGACACTGAAAATCCTAAGAAACCTTCCGATCTCTATGCCAAGGTGAGAGAACTTGCACCGGCCAGCTCTGTGGCCTGTCAATTTGCCTCTCTCTTTGACATACAAACAGGGGAACTTCTTGTACCTCATCCACAGGCTACCTCGGCAGGAACGTCATTAGACACCAATACCTCGCAGCCCCCGGACGGAAATCTTCTCACCACTGGAGGATCTGGAGCCTCTGATGTGATGCCGTGGGAACAGTTTGACGGAACTCCCCTCAATCACGAGACTCCGGCATCCACTTCGTCGAATTGTGTCTTAGAATCGCTCGATATTCCAGTTACGTTGCCGGATGTGTTGATAGACCCGACACTAGTCGGCTTGGTTCGACAGGAACCGGAGGTTCTGCCATCCGAATCTACAGAGCCAATTCAGGAAGCCGGTCGACTCGATCGGGATATGTTGCCGTCGAGTGGAGATCGTAATGATGGGATGGGAGATCCGATTTTCGAACATTCACCCGTTGTGGATGAGGGGCTTACTCCGAGCTCCTCAGAGGAGCACGTACCGGAGGTCGGGCGCGGCATCACATCTTCCGGTGGATCGCTGGGATTGTATTCTCCCACGCCCTGGGAGCAGATAGAGAACATCACCATCGGGATTGCGGAGACGGCCTCGTTAGTTCAATCGGATGGAGCACCTCTGTTGGGCGGTGAAGCCATTCATGTTTCGCCCGCTACCCCACAGCCAGAATTTGTATCAGATCAGCTGTCGAGGCCGGCGCCTCCGCCAGATCTAACAGAGCCTCGTGAATCGATATTTGCGGCAGAGCCGTCAACAAGTCCCGCAGAACTTCCAGAGCCGGAAATCCCGATCCTACCCGCTACCCCGCAGCCAGAATTCGTATCAGATCAGCTGTCGAGGCCGGCGCCTGACCTAGATCTAACGGAGCCTCGTGAATCGATATTTGCGGCAGAGCCGTCAACGAATCACACGGTACTTCAAGAGCCCGAGGGTCCGATCCCCTCCGCCGCTGATTCCCCGCCCACTGTCCCATTTTCATGGAACGCCGTATTCGACGGCGCATTGAAATTGGCTGCAGGAACCTTGTCGTCCAGTTCGCCGGCCGCATTGTCCAAGCCGGATACGAGGGAATTGGAATCAGTTCAACCAGAATCGGTATCAGAACCAGAGCGCTCCACCCCCTCCGTTCCATCAACGATAGAACCGCCTGTCGCACTCAGCGATCCCGAACCGCTGCCATCGACTCATCCTTCAATCGCGAGTGAAGCAAATGGATCAAGTACGGACATAGATGCGATCAAGGAGCCCGATCTCCCACGGCCAACGCCAATCACTATTTCAGTAGAACCTTCGCGACCAGAGGAACCACCGACTGTTTCGAGCGATGCCCCAAGCTACTTCTTCAAGGTGGATCCCCCTGTGTCCCGTCCGTCAGAGCCGCTCGAACCCGCTCGTGAATCTGAACCGGTTTCGTTCACATATGTTAAGGAATCGCAACCTGTGGTGCCTTTTCCGAAAGCCCCCGTTCCGGAGCCGTCACATTCAGCAGTGATTCCAAAAGCACCACCCACGCCTGAACCGGTATCCACAGAACATCATGAAATGCCCATCACACTGGTTCGGGCCGACGCGGCGCTTTCGCTCGCTGTCGCGCCTAGCGAAGCACCAACGGTACCCCCTGCCTCGACGGACCCACCGGCGCATTGGAACACCGGCGAAGTCGACGTTCAGTCACATCGTCCGTCTGAAAAGAAACGAAACTGGGACAAAGACAAGGGGGAGGCTCCACTTGTTTCGCCGGCTCCGTCACTTCTGGTAGAAGAATCTCCCAAAGTGGTCGCCGAGCTGTCGCGCAGCGGTGGATGGGAATCGGCGCTCCCAGAGGCGGTTGCCCCGGTTGTTGAAGCAGCCGCTCCAGTCGTGGAAAAAGTTGTTCCCCAAGAAGATACGAGACCGGAATGGGTTAAGGCGAGTGAATCGATCACCTTTGTAAATCCTCCCACACCGTCTCCTTCAACGTGGCAGGATACCGTTATCGGAGTCACTCACGCGGAGCCAGAGCCTGTGCCCTCGGTCGCTGCGTCGGCCGTTGATGTTCTTTTTGACTCAACCGGAGAGAAAAGCCACGTCCGCACGCATGATCGTGCAGTGTCGCCCAGACCGCGCCGCCGGTTTGCCGCACGAGTGTCGCGGGTCCGCATTGAGATCTCGTCGTTCATCGGGTCCTGTTTTTCCACAACGCGATCAATCGTTTTGTTGGGTGTGGGGTTGGTACTCTCCTGTGTTGTGCTGGGGGCGGTCGGCATCGGAGTGATAGGATTGGCTTGGATGATCATGGAAGCTCCCCCGTCGCCGGTCTATCACAACCTGACCGCGAGCCCTCCACAGGCATTCACTGATTCAAGGAAAAATGGGTATCTTTTGCTGCTCGGCTTCGACGCTTCTGCGGAACAGGACCCACTCCAAGCGGGGTACGAGCGCAAAGCGGAAGGCAGCGATCTCCAAGCTGCGAATGCCTGCATGGTTGGTGATGAGGGGACAGGAACGACGACAGGGGCTTCCGCCAACGTGGTCCGTGGATGGTTCACCAGTGCCGACCCGGTGGCGATGCTGAAGCCGCAGGCTGCCGCAGTACGGTCTTGGGCAGCTCAAGAATCGGCTGCCCTCAGGCGCTACCAACAATGGCTTTCGATGCCATTTGAAGATGTCGGATACGGACAAATTCTGAGCCCGAACTGTGCCCATATTCTGTTGGCTCATCGTTTATATCTGGCAGAAGGGTTTACGCAGGATCTCAACAGCGGTCTCGGACGACTTGAGACTGATATGGGATCCTGGCGCGTTGCACTGGGACAGTCGAAGACGCTGATGGTCAAGATGATGGCAGCGACGGCAGTCCAGGACGATATAGCCATCGCATCCGGGCTCTTGATCCGGCAGGATCTCGATGGGGAAACAGTCGGTCGTCTTGCCAAGATCGTCCGTCCCTTAGATCAGGTTGAGCTCTCCCTCCGATGGCCGATGCAGAGCCATCTCGCATGGGCAACGAAGTCAGTGACAACGAGTGTGAAGAACGATAAGACCAACGAGCGTCCTCTTCACGTTGCCGTGGCAGCAGCGATGCCTCTTCCCATACAGCGTCGATCCAATGCCTATGCGGACTATTACGAGGCAGCAAGCAAAGCGGTGGCGGAAGGGCGCTACACCAGCTTGCCGAAGTCGTCCACCTTTATCAGGACTCCCGCTGACAGTGCGATGGACTACTTGGCAAATCCGATCGAGCACATCATCGGAATCGAGCCGCTTCCCTCATGGGATCCCTATGTTGGGCGTATGGTAGAGACCGATGCACGGCTTCGTCTGGCGAGCCTGCAAGCGTGGATTAGACGAGGGCCACAAGAAGGAAATGTACTCACGCGCCTCGCAAAGGCGGGACAGGCCCACTACGATCCCTTCACCGGTCTTCCTATGCTGGTCGATCAGCAGAAGGGTGTGATGTATAGTGTTGGGCATGACGGCAAAGATCAGGAAGGTGATCCCTTGCACGATGTCGTCGCAACAATTCCCAAAACTCAATCGGTCATGCTCGAGAGTAGCCGCTCCGCGCCCTCGCCCAGGTCCAAGTGATCCATTGGATCTCTCCATGGTCAAAAACTTCTGATGCCTCAGTCCATTGAATTAACCGGTCTCCCGCCACGCTCTCCCCAGCCTACGCACTGATTGTGGTTCCCGCAGCTTGCTCGCTCGATTCCCGGCCGGTATCGAGCACCGTGTATTCCGCATTGCGCAGGTCACCACTCGCGATGCCGATGAGGCAATGGATATCGTTTACGTTGAGAGATCAGTCGCATCCTGACGGTCATACCTCAGCAACGGCCATTTTCTCCAGGCCGGTCATCGAGTCTCGGTCCTCTCAGATACCATAATCCGAGCCCCCTGGTTGCTTGACACTGCCGGTGGTATTCCACAGAATCACCCACAGGCCTGTGCAGAGGACGATTCGCCATGGCGCCTTCCCAACATTCCAGCTGGAAGAATCTCGACGTTCAACAAGGTAAGACCTTTCCCTCTACGGTGCCGACCCAGATCGTCTCGAACGAGGAATTTGCACCCTTCGGTCAGACTGCGGACCAGGCTCGCGTCGAAGAGATGGCCATGGCAATGATTGAGCGCTCCGCTGCTAGACGGGGCCTGACCCGTAGGGATTTTCTCAAAACGACTGGCGGAATCGCCGGTGCACTGCTGGCCATAAATTCAGTCTTCGGGCGGTTCTTCGACATTGAAGAAGTCGAATTATTCGAGTCGGCAGCTTTTGCAGAACAGCAGGGAGTACCCTATTTCATTTTTGACGCGCAAACGCATTATGTGAGCTCTCAGTATGATCCAACAGGTGCGGAGGATCGCCGCAAAGGGGGTGTGTCCAAACAGGCCTTGCTGTCTATGCGCCGTCGCATTCGCGAAGCGGGCCTCAACCCCAAGCTGGCAGACGATACGGGCACGCTCGACGATCTATCCTGGCGCAACTTCGTGAAAGAGGTCTTTCTCGACAGTGAGACGACGATCGGACTCATCAGTACCCCCCCTGGGCCCTATCCGCAAGAGGCCGTTGTGCCACCACGCGAGATGGCGCACATTCGAGATGAAGTAAATCGAGTCGCCGATTCGCAGCGCATGCTGGCCCATGGCCTTGTCACACCACAACTTGGCACGGCGGACCTTGACTTTATGGCCATGCAGGCCGAGACCCTCAAAGTCGATGCTTGGAAAGGCTACACCGGATCTTGTCCCAAGGGATTCGACCGCGGCTGGTGGATGGACGATGAGCAGATTGCCTATCCCATGTTGGAACAGGCGCGCAAGCTCAACGTCAAGCGAGTGTGCGTCCACAAGGGCTTGCCGCTCGGCCCCGTGCCGGACTACAACCATCCGAAGGATTTGATCAAGGCGGCCAAGGATTTTCCCGACATCGACTTCCTGGTCTATCACTCGGGGCTCAAGACCGCTTCGATGGTGGATGAGGTGTTTGCCAAGACGGGCGAGATTCCCTGGACCACCGAGTTTTGCCATATGAAGCAGGCCCAGCCTGGAATCAAGAATATCTATATGGAACTCGGCTCGACCTTTGCCCAGCTCGTCACCACCCATCCGGCGGTTTGCGCGCATGTGCTTGGACAGATCATCGACGCGTTCGGCGTGGATCACGTGCTTTGGGGCACGGATTCCATCTGGTATGGTACCCCGCAATGGCAGATCGAAGCATTTCGGCGATTTCAGATTCCCGATCAACTGATCGACAGGCATCGCTATCAGTCTCTGACACGTCAGGTAAAGGAACAGATCTTTGGTCGTAACGCTGCACGGATTTTTGGGATCGATGTGAGTGCGAAACGGCACGAGGTGTCGAAAGATGCGCTGGGCCAACTTCGAATGAGTTATCTCGAAGAAGGACCGGAGCCGAGTCGTCGAGTGTATGGATGGGTAGCGGGGTAGATGAGGCGGGTCCTGACAGCGAGCAGGGTGCCTCCCCGTCCTCGCACCCCGCCCGGTGTAGGGACCCCGCTGCGGGCGGGTAGGCACCCTGCTCGCTGTCACCCGCGTCATCTGAACAAGTGAGGAAGGGAGGGGGAAAGGAAGAGATGAGAAGCGAAATCTTATATCCAGGGGCGTTTCCCATGGTGCGGGTGGAATTGGCAGCTGGTGAAAATATTAAAGCCGAATCGGGTGCCATGGTGGCTTGTTCACCGACCATCGACATTGAAAGCAAGATGGAAGGCGGTTTTCTGGGCGCCCTATCCCGAAAGTTTCTGACGGGTGAGAAGTTCTTCTTCCAGACGCTACGTGCCAGCCGAGGTCCCGGCGAAGCATTGCTGGCTCCGACGGTACCCGGCGAAATTGCCGTGTTGGAGCTCGATGGCGTGAATGAGTACATGGTGCAGAAGGACGGATTCCTTGCGGGCGCCGACGCGATCGTTATCGAAAGCCAGATGCAGAGCATGAGCCGAGGACTGCTGGGCGGTGAGGGCTTCTTCATTTTGAAAATCAGCGGGAAAGGGATGCTCGTGCTGAACAGCTTTGGGGCCATCCACAAGATCGAACTGAAGCCTGGTCAGGAATACATCGTGGACAATAGTCACTTGGTGGCGTGGTCTACGACAACGTCCTACAACATTGAAAAGGCCACCTCCGGCTGGGTCGCCAGTTTCACCTCAGGCGAGGGATTCGTCTGCCGGTTCAAAGGGCCAGGACTTGTGTACATACAAAGTCGGAACCCAGGCAGTTTCGGGGCATGGATACGGCAGTTCATCCCGGTTTCCGAATAACGGCTGCTGAAAATGGCCGCCAACTTCGTTCTCGACTCGCAGAAAATCCTCACCGTACCCCAGAGGGTACGCCTCCGGTTTCTGCTCGCCTGCGGCCTCGTTCTCGGCCATTTTGAGCAGCCGTACGACCAGAAATGACTCACTTCTTTCCCAACGCGCTCTGTTTTGGCGAAGAGTTTCCCGCAAGCGGTGCGCCCTGTCTTGTTGAGGTCAAAGAACACGGAATCACCGTCACTTTTAGCCCCGATACTGCTGACGGCCAGTCGGAAGTCGCATCGTTTACTGCGCTCACCGTCTCGGCGGGAGGATTCGACCATGACCATCTCGTGGTGAAATGGACGAGCGAACAAGGAGAACGGACGTTATATCTGAAGGGTCCTGACGTGATTCGGGCTTTTCGGGAAGCGGCTCCCGACCACCTCGGTCTTCCGTTTGAACAGGTAGCAGAGCAGGTGCGTCAGGTTCGTCACCGACGCCGGCTCGTCTGGGGCGTGGGCGGCGGGGTGATTCTGTCTACGGTACTGGGCCTTTGGTTCGGAGCCGATGTCTTGGTCGAGATTGCCGTGAGCCGCATTCCGGTGGAGTGGGAACAGAAATTGGGGGAATCGGCCTATCGGGACTTTCTCACCCATCAAGAGGTGATGAAGGATGGTCCAGCGGTCGCAGCGCTGGGAGAAGTCACGCAACGTCTGACCGAACAGATTTCGAATAATCCCTACAAGTTTGACGTGACGGTGGTGAAGAGTGACGTCGTCAATGCCTTCGCGCTGCCCGGCGGGTATGTGGTGGTATTCACCGGACTCATGAAAAAGGCAGAGAGTGGCGAAGAAGTGGCGGGCGTGATGAGCCATGAGCTGAATCACGTACTGCAGCGGCACGGGCTTGAACGTATCGTGAAAAACCTTGGGCTGATGACGGTGGTGGCCATTGTATTCGGTAATCAACAGGGACTCGTTGGGATGATGAAGCAGTTCGGTGTCGAACTGCTCACTCTTAAGTTCGGCCGGGAGCAGGAAACCGAAGCCGATCTGACGGGACTGCAATTGCTTCAGCGGGCGAAGATCGATCCTTCCGGTATGATCCGATTTTTCGAACGGCTCTCGGAGAAAGACGAGGGTCGGATGGAATGGCTTTCGACGCATCCGATGAGCACCGCCAGGGCCGAACGATTGAAGACGGAGCTTGCCGCCTTGCCGAAAAAATTGCCGGAGCCATTTACATTCAACTGGAAACAAGTGCAGGCCTCACTCGGATCCCAGTCGGGTGCCGCCCCATGAACCAGTGGAACACCATTTGGATCGGAGTGATTGCCGACACCCATGGGCTCTTCGATCCGGTGGTTCGACAAGATTTCACAGGCGTCGATCACATTGTCCACGCCGGAGACATTGGCGATCGGTCTGTAATCGAACAGCTGGAGCAGCTCGCTCCGGTCACCGCCGTCTCCGGCAACGTGGATGGCTACGAGCAGAGTGGTTTTCCGTCCGAATTCGTGATCGAACTGGCAGGCCGCCGCATCGCCATTCGTCATATTCTGTTTGAAGGGGGGAAGATGACGAAAGAAGGCCGCGAATTTCTTGAACGTGAACATCCCGATATCTGCATCTTTGGTCACACGCATCAGCCACGAGCAGAGTGGTTCGGTAAGACGCTGCTGTTCAATCCAGGATCCGCGGGACCGAAACGATTCACGCTTCCTCGGGGCATCGGTCTTCTGCGACTTCGTGACGCCGAAGTCGAACCGCATCTCATTTCTTTGCCTGATAAACCGCATCGTCGCTCGTAATAGAAACAGCGGGGATAATTGTCTTGGCAGAGACCATCAGTTCCGCTATGTATAGGTAAGCAGC
This sequence comes from Nitrospiraceae bacterium, assembly GCA_035607135.1. Lineage (GTDB taxonomy): Bacteria > Nitrospirota > Nitrospiria > Nitrospirales > Nitrospiraceae > Palsa-1315. Next base: position 2,876 of record DATNCR010000193.1, on the reverse strand, counting down.
ATCCTGAAACATGCATGCGCGAAGAAGCACAAGGAGGTATCGGTGATGAAGGTATGGAAGATCGTGACGGTGATAGCGCTTGCGAGTATCAGCCAAATGGGGATTGCGATGGCCTATGGGAATCCCGACACTGGTCCCGGCTGTGGATTGGGCAAACTTCTCTGGTCAGATTTTAAACGGCAAAAAGACATCGCTCCCCAGGTCCTCATGGCGACGACGAATGGAACCTTTGGGAGTCAGACTTTCGGACTCAGCACAGGAACATCCGGCTGCACGGATGATGGGAAAGTCTGGGCAGCACAGAAAACAGAGTTCTTCGTGGCCGCGACGTTTGAGAATCTGGCTGGGGATATGGCGCGCGGCCAAGGCGAACATCTGACGGCGTTGGCGACGTTACTCGGCGTGCCGACAGACCAGCAGGAGATGTTTGCTACGCTGGTGCAAGAACGTTATCGCGAGCTCATCATCCGTGGTGAGACCTCACCGAGTGCGCTCATCAAGGCACTTGATGAGACGATGGCAGGATATCCGGTTGTGGCCAAAGTTGAAGCAGGGCATTAGTACGCACAAGTCCGTAGGATCCTCGAGGGGCAAAGTATTTTTTTGTAAACAATTGTGCTGAGTTGGGCTATACTGCGACTTGGTGTTTCGTGTAGTTGCAGTGGCTTCTAACCAACTCTAAAGGAGGAGGACTTATGTCGAAAAAGGTGATCATGCTATCGGTTGCGGTGCTCTTTGGCATGCAGGCAGGCCTCGCAATGGCCGCTAATCCAGACACAGGCCCTGGCTGCGGGCTGGGCAAGCTCGCCTGGAGCGATTATTCGCACCAGAAGAACATCGGACCCCAGGTGTTGATGGCGACCACGAACGGCACGTTCGGCAGCCAGACATTCGGGATCAGCACGGGGACCTCAGGCTGCACGAACGATGGGAAGGTCATGGCCGAGCAGAAGACCACCATGTTTGCGCAGCTCAACTTTGAGAATTTGTCTCAGGAAATGGCACAGGGCCAGGGCGAGCATCTCGCATCGCTCGCCACCTTGATGGGTGTGCCGGCCGAGCACCAAGCGGCGTTTTTCGCCATGACTCAGGAGCGCTACACCTCCTTGGTCAAGACAGGTGAATCCTCACCCGTCGCCATGGTCAAAGCGATCAACGACGCAATTGCCACGCATCCAGTCCTTGCCCAAGTTTCGGCTCGTTAATCACCAGCACGGGGCTTCGATGTTGACATCGAAGCCCCGTCCCTTTCTCACCCGCCTCTGGCATATCTTTCTCCTTTTGGTCGTGCTATTTCTCGCTCCAGTCTTGCCGGTTGATGCCAGTGAGCCTTTCGAAAATGTCTATCTTGCTGAACTGATCAACAGGGGTCTGCAGGCCAAACTCGCCAGCGAGCGAGAGTGGCATCTTCTGCTCCACTATCGAAAAGATCTGTTTGGTGGCGACACCAGCGAGCAGGACGATCCCGAATTCTTCATGTCGCCCAATGGAAAAACCGATCCACAGGCAGAACTCGATGCGACGCTGAAGCAGTTCTTTTCCAATGAACTTGTCGGGCGCTCGAAGCAACCGGCCCAATGTGCGTTCATTGCGCGGTATGAATGGTTACGGAATCAATTGCACTTCGACGCGACTCGCCTCCCTCCGATGGCCTGCGAACGGTTCGACCGCTGGTTCGCCGATTTTGAAGCCCAATCGATTACGCTCGTGTTTCCCTCCGCGTTTCTGAACAACCCCGCGTCGATGTTTGGGCACACGTTGCTTCGAGTGGATCAGAAGGGCCAGACCGAACAGACCAGAATTCTGGCGTACACGATCAATTATGCGGCGGACGTGCCTCCGGACGCCGGTATGGCCTACCCGATCCGCGGCATTTTCGGGGGGTATCGCGGATACTTTTCCACGATTCCCTATTACTTGAAGGTGCAGGAATACCGCGACATCGAAAATCGTGATATTTGGGAATACCGCCTTAACTTCACCGAAGATCAGGTCAGGCGGTTGCTGATGCACGCGTGGGAACTTGGGAATGCCTCGTTTGACTATTTCTTCTTCAAAGAGAACTGCTCCTATCATCTCCTGGCACTTCTCGATTATGCCGATCCCACGCTGCATCTCACCGACGAGTTTCTTCTGTGGACCGTTCCTGCCGACACAGTCCGACTGGTCGCATCGAAACCGGGTCTGGTCTCTGGTATCGCCTATCGGCCTTCCCGCAGCAATGTGATCCGGCGCAAGCGCGAATCCCTGCCTCCTGATGAACGAGCAATCGCCCAGCGGCTTACACAGGATGTCGGTGAGCTGCACTCAGCGGCATTGAATCGATTGGAACCGATGCGACAAACCTTTCTTCTCGACCTCGCCTCCGACTACCTCCGGTATCGACTCGATACCACCGACGAACCACCGCCCATACTGAAAGAGCGGAACCGCGCCATTCTTGCTGCCCGAAGCGCCATTCGATTGCCTTCGGAAGAGTTTCGGGTCGAACCGTTCGCGAAACAGCCGGAACTGGGTCACCACACCTCACGAATCAGTGTCGGTGCAGGCTGGCGAAACAACAGTGCGTTTGAAGAGCAGACGATACGCGCGGGATATCATGACCTGCTCGATCCCGAGATCGGGTACACGCCGAATGCCCAGATCGAGATCGCTTCGGTGACGGTGCGGACCTATAACCAGCACAATCAAACAAGGTTGGAGCGCGCCACGCTGGCGAATGTCGTCTCGCTCTCTCCGATGGATTCGGTGTTTCACGCCCCGTCGTGGAAGATCAATGTCGGGATGAACACGATCAAGCATGGAGGATGTCAGTTATGCAGCAATGGAGTGATGAACGGCGGGATCGGAGCGGCAGTGGAAAGTCGCTGGCTTGG
>DATNCR010000025.1:0-2795 GCA_035607135.1 Nitrospiraceae bacterium | reverse complement strand
CTTGCCGCTACGCAAGCAGCGCGTGCAGACCCGAATGCGTTTCGGCTGACCGTCGATCAGTGCGCGGACCGGTTGAAGATTGGGTTTGAAGACCCGCTTGGTCTTGTTATTGGCGTGACTGACGTTATGGCCGGACTGTCGACGTTTGCTACAGAGATCACATGTAAATGCCACGGGTACACTCCTTCATCTAAGCTATTCGAATCGAGAATATGATTGCGAACCAAGAACGTACCACAGGGCTATTCGACTTGACAAGCCACATTGATGGGGTAGGCCCGCGTCGAATGAGAACGTAAGGCCTGGGAAAGGGTGAATGACAATGACGGGAATCGATCTCCTCGGGTTCGCCGCAGGGACGTTCACGACCTGTGCTTTCTGGCCTCAACTACAGAAGACATGGGTCACGAAATCTGCGGGTGATGTCTCGCTGGGTATGCTAGCCATATTCTCAACGGGTGTTTGTCTTTGGTTTCTGTATGGGTTGGTCCTCCATGCCTGGCCGATTATTCTGACTAATTTTGTCACGTTGCTTCTGGTAGGGGCGATCTTAGTGCTCAAGATGCGCTATCGAAGTTAGCAGGATGCTGAAAAAGCCGTTCTTTTCACCCGCCCAGCCCCGGCGCGCTGAGGCGCGCCTTTTCCCAAGCGGCGTTCTCGCATCGTTCAGACCCTCAACGTACCCATCGGGAGAGAACTGCGTTAGCAGTTCGGGGCGGGCGGGTGAGAAAGTTACGCCTCGGTCCTTCACTCGCTGCGGCCTTGCTGGACGGTCTTTTTGAGCATCCTGCGAGGTCGTATCCTGCCAGCGTAATAAATTAATTAATGATGTGGGCTCTGGCTGGTTGGAGCAGATGACCGTGATTCTCTAGGCGCAGGCACGGGGGAGACGATTGCAGGCACGCTGATATCAAAACTCGTGTCGCCTCCATCGTCGAACCGGTCTTTCCCCACACTGTAGATTTTCTTTTGCGTCGGACTCCACAACATCGGTAATCCGCTAAAGGGATCATAGTAGGACGAGCCGACTTGAGCGAGTCGATTCGGCACGGTGGTGTGAGCGCTCGGGCGCCGTAAGGCAACCTGCAGCGAGGCGAGTCGCAGTCTGGCGTCAAGCTCCCTCAGCTGATGGTGAAAGGGATCCCAATCTGGTTCAAATGGGCCTGGACTCACGATACTTTCCATAATGCCTTGGTGTCCGGTACCTGCAAGCTCATGAATCTTCGGCAAAATGCTCTGTCCTGTTTCTGTCGCCCGGATCATCGCATCATAGTAGGTGGCATACATCTCCCAGGTTTCGCGCGTCCGGAGGGAGATTCCTAGGATCGAGGGTCCGCGAGGGTGTGCAATATGGCGAAAGGCCTGTTTGGGAAGGCGTGCTGTGCTGATCAACCACGCTTCCTGTGGATTAAGGGAATCAGTCTGCCTCTCCGTGATCGGTGTGCCTACTCGATCAGCATGGACACCCAGGGTGAATTGATGTTGAAGTGGCCAGCGGAGCGATGATTCTGCCGTCGTGAGTAGAGGGGCGATATTGGGTGTCATGGCCAACACCGTTTTGTTGACGACGGGCTGCGACAACAGGGTCGAAAGCAGATGGAGATCATCGGCGATGACGATTTCCGCCATGACTTTTGTAGCGGTGGTCGTGGCATCTCGGAGTACGCTTCGCCATGTGTACAGATCTTTTTTCAGTCGCTCCATGCCTAGTGCGGTCTGCCGAGAGAATCCGTCAGCGATATACAGGCGGTGAGCCACGAGCATCTCTGCAAAACGGGGTGTGCCTCGGTGCCCGAACCCCATGTCTTCAAATGGCATGGTGAGCCAGCGTTCGTACCGCGTGGACAGGATATGATCCCGGCCGGACAACGCCTGAATACGCGCGTGCATATTGCGGAATTCAGTCAGTGGATTTTCGGAGTCCCAGGCAGGAAGGACCTGGTTGATTGGGATCTGAATCTGGAGGTCCGAGCGACCCGGTTTGTCATAATTGAATTCGCTCACGCTTGGCGTGGCGTTAGTTTCCAGCCAGATCTCATGACCGACCTTGCCCGGGTCGAGTGAAGCATCAGCAGCAAAGCCAAGGAGATAGAAGTAGCCATTCTCGGGGCCAACGGAATGGTGCTGCGGTGGCTCCAGGAGTCGGGTGAAGGTGGGGCTCGGAGATTGCCCCTTTGAGGACCAGATCAAGCTCGAGAGCTGGAAGAAGGCCCAGACAACGACAATACCAATGATCAGGTGCTTCATAGATACATACGTAGACGTTGTAGGCTGGGTCGGCCATTCATGTGGGCGTGTATCCTATTGCGCGAGTCATCCATATATAGGTGAGCAAAGCCCATGCCGGGAGGCAAACCGAAAAGTCTCGGCCTTTCGCTCTGTTTGCCGATAGGTCTGGACAGGTATCGATCAGAACTTGAGCAGGGCAAGGCCCAATGGACATTAATGAACTTGACAACCTTCTCCACGGTCTCCTAGAGTGCTCCCCACATTGTGCCTCCTGGGTATGGGAAGAGGGTGCAAATCCCTCGCGGTCCCGCCGCTGTAAATGGGGACGAAACCTGCGAGTGCCACTGTCTTGAAGCGTGAACGGTGAAACGTAACACTAAGGAACGTCGTCGATCCTTTTACGTCTCACGTGTTATGACCGACGTTTCGGATGGGAAGGCGCGGGGAGTAGGACGAACCATGAGCCAGAATACCTGCCAGGAGAATTGACCGACGTTCCCTCGTGGGCTGGGGAATTGGCGAGGATGAGTTGCGGGAGCAATCCTCAGGGTCTGCCGAGGCCTTGG
>DATNCR010000001.1:0-12314 GCA_035607135.1 Nitrospiraceae bacterium | reverse complement strand
AGTCCTCTTGGATGCGAACGTTCCGAGCCAGCATATAGGTAAGGAACAGCGCCGAGAAGGTGCGGTCGTCTTGGAGCAGTCGGAGCATCGACGGTTTGTCGATACGGACGACACGAGCCGCATCGACGGTAGTCGCCGTAGCCAGCTGAATCAATTGCCCGGCGAGACACCCTTCCCCGAAAAAGCTGCCGGGTTCCAGTATCACGATGACGGCTTCTTTCCCGTGCGGCGAGACAACACTCAATTTGACCTTGCCTATCTGAAGATAGAACACGGCATCCGCCATATCCCCTTGCGAAAAGAGAATCTGCTTCTTCGTGCACTTCAGCGTCGTTTTGCCATTGCCGACTTGATTGAAGTAGGTCTGCGGATTAAACGTCAGCATCGGGTTAACTCCCACGGCCAGCGCGTCTCTCAGGAGCGCTGGGCCAAGTTGGTGCTAGGGCCAAACGGAGGGTACACAGATCTGTTCAATCAAACCTGTTCGTACCCACCACGCGAAATAACGCATCAACTATACCCAACTAGACGGAAGACAATCTGGTCAATATTGATCAGTTTGAATGGCGCCCGCTTTCATTGTAGAGAGGTCGCCGAGTGAGATCGATGCAGGAAACCCACCGACTCTATTCAAAACCCATCAGGGGAAAGCCAGTAGAGGCCTCTCTCAACCGATTACCGGACTTGTGGACCCGGACATCTCTTGAGAAATGGAGACTCGAGGAGGGCCAGCTTCTCTGCGAAATCGATGGATCGCGAGGTTGAAAGCGAAGTTCATCGATGAGCTGAAGTGGTTGTACGTTTGGAGATGTGGTTCACGGGAATGTAGTCACGATATACTTTCAGCAAGGTTAGGTCCTCATCCTTCTGTTCATCCACTGGAATCATTGCCAGATCCACCTCTTCTGGCTGTTGGGGTCGCACTCTCACTCGTTGAGCGATCCGGTAAAACTTCCAGATCAGAATCATCCATTGAACACTTGTCGACAAGATCTCCCAACCCCTGCGTGGGTAAAATATCAAAGGATTCTCGAGTGGCATACCCGGCCTGCGCATCCTACGCACTTTGCGTCGGAACATTCCAGCTTCAAGTGGGTGAATCCCTTCCAGAGAGATGCTGCCGCCTAAACACAACAACAAGAACATCACCTTGTAAATGTCTTGGTCTTTAGCTGCTGCGCGATGAAGTACGCGTTCAATATGGTCCATCGTGTAGTATTGATTCCAGGCACTACGGTAGGCTCGTTGCCACTCCTCCCTGGACATGAGGGGATGTTCCATCGTGACATGCTCTAAGTCATACTTGTTCATATCCGGCTCGATCCACGCTTCGCGTTCACAGTGTTTCCTATGATCCTCTGAGCCTGGCAGTGGAGTCAGACAGAAGAATTCAAGACCGTCCAGCGGAAGCTCTTTCTTGATGATCTCGATGTCGCGCGCGATGGATTCTGGCGTGTCTGTGGGAAAGCCCAAGATATACCCGGCAATAGTCGTGCAGCCATGGTCTTTCCAAGCCTGAAGCATCTTGCGGTATTCCCAGATTTTATTTTGATGCTTCTTCGCCCCGGCAAGAGAGTCGGGATTGAGGGTTTCTAGCCCGATGAAAATGTTTTTGCAGCCAGCTCTGGCGCATTTTTCGATGAACCGTGGGATTTTATAGGCGCCAACGTCGACCTGGGCGGTGAAGGAGAGATCCAGACCTTCCTCCTCTCGCATTTTAATGCATCGATCGAGGATCACCTCCCAGTTGTTATTCCTGGCAAAATCATCATCCGTAATAAAAAACCGTCCGACCTGCTGTTGCAGATTGGCCCGAATGATGTTTTCAATATCATCCGGCGAACGGTATCGTGACTTTCGTCCCTGCACGTTAATAATCGTGCAGAAACTGCACTGGAAGGGACACCCTCTTCCTGCATCAAAGCTAGACAGTCGGCGGAATGTGTTTTTCACGATATGGGCAGGCAGAAAAGGGGGAGGTGAGTGCTCGAGACTCCGGCCTTCGTTTATGAAATTATAAATGGGTTTTAACTTGCCTGCGAAGGCATCACGCAAGACTTCGTCCAAATGACTCTCCGCTTCCCCGGCAAAGAGGCTGATGCCTTTATCGCCGGCGGCTTGAATCTCTCGAGGCAGTTTGGGCAGCATGGCGAGGCATCCACTTACATGAAACCCGCCAATGACAACTGGGATTTTCGCTCTGAGAAAATGTTCCGCCAAATCGACTGCGCGCGGGAACTGATTTGTCTGAACACCAACCAGGCCGACCATGCCAGAGGAATAGCCTGCCATCTTTCGAATAATTGATTCGACGGGAATCATGGTGTTGGTTTCGTCATAGATGTCTATGCTAATTGTGACGCTATCACCCAAAACCTTGCGTCTCGTGCAGTCGAGCGCGAGGCCATTCAGGACAGCGAGTGTATTCGAGGGAATGGCGGAACGGATCCACTGAATCACGTAGCCATCGTCATCGTAATGGGACGGTTTAATGAGAACGAGAAGAAAGTTCTTGACTGGCGCCATAGAATTCTATCCCGCCACAACCTTCTGGTTAAGACGATGAGCCTTTCCGCAGTGAAGAGGCAATGAAGTCGAGGGGTACCGAGTGATCAACTCTGCTCTCGTTGCGCCAGCCTATTCCATATGGAGTACACGCTTTGCAGCGTAATAACTAAATCGAGATGCCCAGTCTGAGCAATAGTGCTCACTTTCACTGTTAACCCTGGCCCAGACGATATGAATGGGCTTGGTCCGATAGTTGAGCGAAATACGGCATAGCTGGTCCAATCGAATAAAATATTTATGCGTATTGGAGATCTATAAGCGGAGGTGGTTTACAGACTCGCAGACTTTAACTGGGTGCAAACACAGTTGAAAAGCTCGGCCTGCGGCTCCCCTATGGCCGAACTGTACTAGGAGGCTATTTTGACTTTAGAAGGATACGTCTCAACGAACCTTCGCGAGGAAGAAGAAGCTGGTAATTGGTAGTGGTCTACAGGAAAGAGGAGTAACGGAGTCGGTAGAGCCTAGGCCGAATTCAGATCGACAAGGGTCCCATAGCATGACCGATTTGAATTGATTTCTGAGATGAGTATCCGATCGTTGTTGTCCATATATCGCCTGGCCCAATCACGTATTTGCTTAGGGCTACAATAGGTGTTCAAGGTCCATTGTGACAAGAGCACGCGTTTCGCCCCCTGTTGTGTGAGGGCATCAATGAGTGGGTCGTAGTTCTTACCAGGCGTTAATAGATCATAAGAAATGAGATAGAGAGCCATGACGGCCTCCTTGGGCGGATGGTCAGGATATGAGGTTCAGACAGAATTTTGGACCAGGCGTTGGTGAATTTGTCACAAAATGCATATCTGTCTTTACGCAATGAGTTCTTCCCGTTACCGAATCGTCTCCGTGCTCCAGGCAGTCATGGTTCGCGTCACACGGATTGGCTCCAAATGTCGTTGGGTCTCGAAGATCAAAGGCACAAGTGAGTGATTCGACTTTAGCCATGCAAATTCCTCCAGGTCGGATGATGAGACACAGCTGCCAGGAGCGCCGGACCATAAACGACAAGAATCAGAAGGGCACCTATCCTCTCGTTAGGCGACCAACAGTGTCTCCATGACCTGGGCTGCCCTGATTGTATCCACGACCTGCGTGAAACACTCCGGACAGTAGGTGTGAGTCTGAAGACAATCGGCCGGATTGACGCCATGTGTCTTTCGATAGGTTCGCTGCGTGACCCAACGCGCACGTTCAGGCGAAGCTCCGATCTCGTCCCGAATGAGCCGGCAGAGACAACAGACAGGGAGCAGTGGCGTCTCTTTTCTGGAGGCGGACGGAGCGTCATGGGTTATCTGCGCGCATCGGGTGTCAACAGAATCATACGCTCCGTTCTTCATGGTTCCGCTCCTTATTCTCATGCATTCTGATCGCCTGTAGACTGTGGCCGTGCGCACGGTGGGTACGATGCGCCCCTTTTCTCGTTCGTTCGCCTCATAGCTCGTCGAGTCTGCTTATGCTGATGAGCGGTCTGCTCATAATGCTCCTCAGCTTTCTTGCGATGGTCGACTGCTTGTTGCGTCATGGTCATCTCCTTTAGAAGGTTCGCTGCAGTATGACAAGCAGACCGTATGTTGCTTGCTCACAATTGCTCAGTTTGAAAAATATTATGTGGCAGACCACAGGGCGCCTGTCCCTGCGCGAAGATTCAACCGGAAGAGGGAAGCCTAGTCGTGGAGGACAATACTGAAGAGGGAGCTGTGGACGTGTAGCCCGCTGTCGTAGTGAATCAAGCCCATCTTTTTGAACTTAGTCATGAAGAAACTGACACGAGAGCGTGTGGTCCCGATCATCTCAGCAAGTGTTTCCTGGCTGATCTTCGGAATGACCACTTCCGGCTTACCTTCTTTTCCGAAATGGGCCATCAACAGCAGAATCCGCGCCAGCCGCTTCTCGCTGGAATTGAAGAGTTGATCCACCAAGTCCTCTTGGATGCGAACATTCCGAGCCAGCATATGGGCAAGGAACAACGCAGAGAAGGTGCGGTCGTCTTGGAGCAATCGGAGCATCGACTGTTTGTCGATGCGGACAATACTGGCGTCATCGACGGCAGTCGCCGTGGCCAAATGCATCGGCTGCCCGGCGAGACACCCTTCTCCGAAAAAGCTTCCGGGCTCCAGTATCGCGATGACAGCTTCTTTACCCTGCGGAGAAACCACAATCAGTTTAACTTTGCCCGCCTGGACATAGAACACGGCATCCGTCGTATCCCCTTGGGAGAAGAGAACTTGCTTTTTAGGAATCTTCAGCGTTGTTTTGCCATTGCCGACTTGGTTGAAGAAGGTCTGTGGATTAAACGTTGCCATCGGTTTGACTCACACGGCCAGCGCTTCCCTTGAGCGCACTGGACCAAATCGCCTCTAGGTACAATGACGTAAGATGCACTGATCTGTTCAATCAGACCTGTTCGCACAAGTCGCACTCTATCCAACAACAAAGAAGCAAATCTGATCAAAATTGCTCAGTTTGAATCAATTCTGAGGCCATGAAGCGACGCTCCACGAGGATCTGTTGGCTTCCACGACCGGCAATTCAGCAGTTTCCTTGACGACAACACACTGTGTTCATGCCGGTATCGAACCATGGCTGTCCCTTTGCGAGGCTCGCTCGGCTTTTCTTGACAGGGTACAAAGGGAGTTGGTAGAAGGACTTGGTGCGAACGGGCCTGGTGTGAATGGGAGAAACCGATCCGTGTCTGATGTATCACCGCTGGAAATGGAAGTGGCGAAGCTCATCATACGGACGCTCACTCTAAAAGTTGACCCTGCACAGATTCATCCGGAGGCACCTCTCTTCGGTGACGGACTGGGACTTGATTCGATTGACGCACTCGAACTGTCTCTCGCGATTTCTCAATCCTATGGGCATCAGATACGTTCAGATGATCCGGACACTGTCGCCACCTTTGCCTCACTCCGTTCACTCTGTCAATCGATCGAAAAACATCGCACGAAATAGCAGCAGGTGGCTCTATGAACACCGCCGCGTTGCTCGGCCCCTACCACGCTGACAGAGTGTTGGCTTGGGAAAGCGGCCACCCAATAACCTATGGCCGTTTTCTTTCGGACGTGGGAGCCCTCGCCGACCTGCTTCCTGAAAAACTCACGGTCATTAACCTGGCTGATGACCGCTATCGATTTCTGGTCGGGTTCGCCGCAGCATTGGTCCGAGGACAGACCACACTACTTCCTCCTAGTCGCACGCCGGGCGCCTTGGCCCAGATCGCTCGACAATATAGCAACAGCTATTGCCTAGTAGATGGCACTGAACACGTTGAACAGCTTCCCTCCTATCAGATCCCCAAAGGTACACAGAATCCGACCGACCGTGCGAAGGTTCCCCAGATCCCCGTTGACCACCCGGCTGTGGTCGCCTTTACGTCAGGCAGCACGGGACACCCTCATCCGCATTCCAAAACATGGGGCTCCCTAGTCGCAATCGCTCGGAGCACAGGCGCCCGGCTCGGGCTCAAGACTTCCGATCAGATGACCGTAGTGGCGACAGTTCCTCATCAGCATATGTACGGGCTTGAAGCCTCCATCATGCTCCCCCTTCAACATGGGATGGCGTTCCATGTGGGACGACCGCTGTTTCCCGAAGATGTGCGGTTAGCGTTGCAGGACGTTCCATCGTCGCGCATGCTTGTCACCACACCTTTACACATCCGGGCTTGTGTCATCGCCGGCTCGCGGCTGCCTCAAGTGGAATACGTGCTCTCTGCGACCGCGCCCCTTCCTAGCTCGTTAGCGAAACAAGCCGAGACTCTGTTCCAAACCACTGTCTATGAGGTATACGGGTTTACGGAGGCGGGAAGTCTCGCGACAAGGCGGACGATCGACGGAAACATCTGGCACGTCTTGGATGGGATCACGCTGCATCAGGAATCAGCCGGGTGTTCCGTACAGGCGCCATACTTACGTGAACCGATCCCCTTTCCAGATCTGGTGTCGCTGCAAGGACCCCAGCGGTTCCTGTTGCATGGACGTGGCACAGATCTGGTGAACATCGGTGGGCACCGAGGCTCGTTAACTGACCTGAACCAAAAACTGAACGAGATCGAGGGTGTGCAAGATGGAGTGTTCTTCCTTCCGGATGACACAGGAACCTCAGTCACGCGTCTGATCGCCTTCGTTGTCGCGCCAGGAAAGGCTGCAGAGCACATTCTGTCGGCGCTTCGGACAGTCATTGATCCTCTATTTCTTCCCAGGCCGCTTCACCTGGTGCCCAGCCTTCCTCGTAACGAGACAGGCAAACTCACGCGAGACGCCTTGCTCGGATTGATGCAAGACCTTCAGAAAGAGGAGCAGCATGGAATCTGAGCGGATTGTCACGATCGGTGCGGACCATCCATCGCTTGCCGGACATTTTCCCGGTCATCCTGTGGTCCCGGGCGTCGTGATGCTGGGAGAAATCATGAAAGCCATCCGCGAGATGGCCAAGGAGCACATCGAGTTTGTCAGCATGCCGTCGGCGAAGTTCCTGTCGCCTTTGAACCCTGGGGAGCCTCTTACAATCAGGATAGACCAGCAAGGCGATGGCACAATGGAATTCAGCTGCACAACCGGACCTCGACTCATTGCGAGCGGCTGCCTGCAATACCGCATCATCGCCGATGATTCCCCTGGTGATTCGTGAGTGTGGGCTGGCTGCGGCAAAGCGAACGCGGCAGTCGAATCGCGGGACGATTCATGATCTGGATGGCAGTATCCGTCGGACGCCCCGCTGCGCGTGCCTTGCTCTATCCGATCTGTGCGTATTATGTACTCTTTTCGAGGCACGCAAGCCGTGCCATCCAACCCTACTTGAGTCGAGCGCTGGGGCGCCCGACCGGTCGGCGTGACATGTATCGACAGTTTCATTGCTTCGCGTCGACGCTCCTTGATCGGGTCTATCTTCTCACCGGACAAGCCAGCCACTTCGACATCGATATACGGGGACTCGACGTACTCAAAGACCGCTTGGCCCGTGGCCAAGGATGCGTCCTGCTAGGTTCGCATCTGGGAAGCTTCGAGATAGTGCGCGCGATCGGGCTGAGCCAGCGTGATGTAGAAATCAAAGTCCTTATGCACGAGCAACATACACCGATAATCCGAGACCTCCTCCATGACTTGAATCCAGAAGTTGTCGATTCTGTCATACAGACCGGCTCACCGCACACGATGTTGCAAGTCAAGGAATGTCTGGACCGTGGAGGGGTGGTGGGCATTCTCGCGGATCGGCTGGTGAATCAGAATCAGGCAACAGACTGTAAGTTTTTCGGCAAGCTTGCACGATTCCCTGCCGGAACCATGTGGCTTGCGAGTGTCCTAAAGGTGCCGGTTATTCTCTTCTTCGGGCTCTACCGCGGAGGCAATCGTTACGAGATTCATTTCGAGTTGTTCACCGAGGAGCTCACGATCGACCGGCAGCATCGAGAGCAGGAGGTTCAGCAATGGACCCAGCGCTACGCTGACCGCCTGGAACATCACTGCCGCTTGGCGGCCGATAACTGGTTCAACTTTTATGACTTTTGGGAAGAGCACCGATAGCTCGCCGTTGAGACTGCCGGCCCTGCTCCTCATCTGGTTGTTCTTGCCGGATCTTGCGCCGACATCCCTGGCGCAGCCGCCGCCCCAGTTTGAGGGAGCGGCAGCGTCACCCGGCTGGAATATGGAACAACTCATTGGGAGCCTGGCTAAGAACCGGCAAGCGGAGGTACGGTTTGAAGAGACCGCTTTTTCGAGCCTGCTCACCCAACCGTTGAAGACCCGAGGCATCTTGCGTTTCACTCCTCAGGCAGGACTCGAGAAACATATCACCGCTCCTCATGACGAGCGCTACCTCGTTGAAGGCGATACGGTCATTTTCGAAAGTAAGACAAAAGGTACGAGCAGGACCCTTTCGTTGCATGACTACCCTGCGCTTCGGGCATTTATCGAAGCCTTTCGATCAACGCTCGCCAACGATGTCATCACCCTGAAGCGTTTCTATAACGTGACGCTGGAGGGTGAGCCACGACGATGGGTCTTGATGCTGCGGCCGCTAGACAAAGCCGTGCAGGAGCTGGTGGAGTCCATTCGATTCTCCGGAGAAAGGGAATCCCTCGATAGCATTGAGATCCAAGCCCCGGGCGGAGATCGGTCTGTCATGGTGATCACAACGGGCGCTCCGTGACCAGAAGATCCTGGGTCACACTGTTGATCTGGTGCATAGTCCTGGGGCTCACCGCATGGTTCGTAGCCATGCGTGTACATGTGGAGACCGAACTCTCCCGCCTATTGCCGGAAGGTGCGACACCCACAGAACGCCTGCTTCTCACTGAACTGCGAACAGGCGCGGGCGGGCGGCTCATGCTTATCGCTCTGGAGGCAGAGGATGCCGACCTCTTGGCAGGAGCCAGCACACAGTTGGCGACCTGGATGCGCAAAAGCGGTGCATTTCAGTATGTCGGCAATGGGGAGCAAGCCTGGACAACGGATGAGCGCGAACGCCTCTTTCGGAACCGGTACGTGCTCAGTCCCGGCGTGCAGGAGTCCACGTTCAGTCGAGATCGTCTCCGCGACTCCCTTGATCTGAGGCTGAGCGACCTCACCTCTCCACTGTCGCCGATGGTCAAGGAACTGATCCCGAGCGATCCCTCCGGCGAGTTCATGACGATCCTTCACACCTGGATGACCTGGACGGCTCCGGCGAGATATCACGGAGTGTGGTTCTCGTCGGACCTGCGGCGCGCATTGCTCGTGGCGGAGACACATGCAGCCGGTTTTGATATGGAGTCCCAGGAACAACTGCAAGGGCACATGAGAGATGCCTTCAGAGCAGTCGTCGGACCTTCCCCCGGTGCAACTCCCGTTCGATTGGTCATGACGGGACCCAGCGTCATTGCCGTTGAGATGCGGCAGACCATCCAAGATGACGTGTGGTGGTTGTCCTTGTGCGCGACATTGCTGGTCACCACGCTGCTCTTCGCGAGCTATGGATCCGTTTCCGTCCTGGCTCTCACGCTCCTTCCCTTGACGAGCGCGATCCTGGCCGGGATCGTCACCGTGAGTCTTGTGTTCGGATCCATTCACGGCATGACCTTGGCGTTTGGAATTACGTTGCTCGGTGTCGTTGACGATTATCCTATCCATCTGTTTAGCCATCTCACCAGGGAGAGCCGGGCGTCGGCCGTAATGAAAGAAATCTGGCCGACGATGCGCCTCGGAGTCGTCGCGACGGCTCTTGGTTTCTCTGCATTACTCCTGAGCGGGTTTCCTGGCCTGTCCCAACTGGGGCTGTTCGCGATGGTCGGCTTATTTACAGCCGCATGCGTGACCCGTTGGGTTCTTCCCCACATCGTTCCCATTGCATTTTACACCAAACGCGAAGGGCTGCGTGTCGCACAGTGGGTCGATGCGCTGGTACGGGCGCGACTCGTGGTCCCGCTGCTTGTGGTCATAGCCATCGGCTCATTCATCTGGTCAGATACGCCGCTATGGGAGCAGGACATTGCCAATTTAAGCCCAATCTCAGCGGAGCAGAAAGAGCGGGATCAAGTCCTTCGTCATGAACTCGGGGTGCCGGATGTCCGGGACCTGATCGTGGTGGAGGGCTCAAGCGAAGAAGAAACCCTCCAGCGGAGTGAAGCGTTGGCGCTGGCGTTGGACCCACTCGTGAAACAAGGGGAACTGGCAGGGTACGATCTCGCTGCTCGCTATCTGCCCAGTCGCAAGACGCAACAGGCGCGCCAGGCATCGGTGCCTGATCGCGACACCTTGGAGGGGAATCTCACGTCCGCCATGAAGGGTTTACCGTTCAAGCCCGGTCTGTTTCAGCCCTTCCTAGACGCAGCAGAAAAGGCCAGGACACAGGAGCCGGTCGACATTCAGATGTTCCGCGGGAGTGCGCTCGGGATCAAACTAGACTCGCTGCTGTTTATGCATGAGGGACGCTGGGCTGCGGTCGTGCCGTTGCGTGGCGTCACCGACAGACAGAAGTTCAGGGAACTTCTGACGCCGTTAGGCACACAACACGTTACCTATTTGGATCTGAAGGAAGAATCGAACCGAGTGGTCAGGCTGTACCGGAATGAAACGCTACGACTCTTGGGATGGGGGGTCCTGGCCATTGGTCTCGTGCTGCTTGCCGGGCTCCGCGCTCCCGTCACGGTCCTGCGTGTGATGCTTCCGATCGGGAGCGCCATCGCGGTGGTGGCTGCCCTACTGCACGCGCTAGGTGAACGGTTTTCGCTGTTCCATATCGCGTCATTTCTGTTAGTCATCGGTCTCGGGTTGGACTATGCGTTGTTCTTCAACCGGAGAGATGGCACAGAGGCGGAACGAGGACGCACCATCTATGGCCTGGTCGTATGCAGCGCAACCACGATCTTGGTATTCGGGGTCCTGGCCCTCTCGCAAATCCCCGTGCTCCGAGCCATCGGGTTGACCACGGCATTAGGATCGCTGGCCTGTCTGGTCTTTGCCGCGCTCCTCGCGGAGTCTCCTAAAAAACCACCTTGTTTCGCCGCGACGTCTCTCGACTGAGCGGTTTTGCACAGTCTGTCTCCCCGTAACCTGGTAGTTTCCTCCCCGGCGGGCTGGATCGCCAGCGCGGAGGAGCGCCTGTAATGCCACAAGCTTTGGTTCATGAACACTTAGAGGATGACGTATCCCGCCTCGTTGAGGATCGCGGATCGAATCAGGCCGTCGATGATGGCCCTCACGATCCTCAGGACCACCTGCACGCAGATCCACAACATCGACACGTTGAGGCAAGAGTAATGGCTCCGCTCGTTCTCACCCACTATACGGTCGTCTCAGCGCTGGGGAAAGGCCTCATCGAGACCTATCAGGCATTGCGGAATCGGCGTTCCGGGTTGCGACCATGCGATTTCGAAGATGTGGGAATCACCACCTACATCGGCCGAGTTGATGATGTGGAAGACGTATTCGTCGGCGGTGGTTCGACCTCAGCGGAATTGGAGCGGTTCGATTGCCGGAATAATCGGCTCGCGCTCCTCGGACTCCAGCAGGATGGATTCATCCAAGCCGCCATAGAGGCCCGGGAGCGTTACGGCGCCCATCGCGTGGCGGTGATCCTCGGTTCGAGCACCTCGGGTATCCTGGAGACGGAACATGCGTATAGTCGCCGTAATCCTGCCACCGGCGCCTTGCCGTCATCATACCTGACATCCCATCGATATACCCATAATATGTTTTCATCCGCGCATTTCGTGCGCACATACCTGGGGCTGCGGGGACCGGCGATGGTCATCTCCACGGCCTGCTCGTCCAGCGCGAAGGCTTTTGCAACGGCGGCACGGTTCATCGAAGCCGGATTCTGCGATGCAGCAGTCGTCGGCGGCGTGGATAGCCTCTGTCTGACGATCCTGTATGGATTCGCGTCGTTGGAACTGATGTCGAGCGGACCCTGCCGTCCATGCGATGAGAATCGTAACGGACTGACGTTGGGCGAATCGGCGGGCTTTGCGCTGCTGGAAAAGTCCAAGCATACAGGTGGTCCTGGGGCGGTGGCGTTGCTGGGCTATGGGGAGAGTTGCGACGGGTATCACATGTCACACCCCCATCCGGAAGGGACCGGAGCGATCAAAGCGATGCAAGCGGCTTTGCTGCGAAGTGCGCTCACCCCCAGAGACATCGACTACATTCATCTGCACGGCACCGCGACCAGGTCGAACGACAGCATTGAAGATACAGCCGTCCATTCGGTGTTTGGCCCCTCGACCCCCTGCAGTTCGACCAAAGGGTGGACGGGACATACATTGGGGGCAG
>DATNCR010000339.1:0-11771 GCA_035607135.1 Nitrospiraceae bacterium | reverse complement strand
ATGACGAGCGGCTGAATCAAATCTCCCTGGAGACCGTTGGACACTGCGCCAGCCGAAAAGGTGACGTCATCGCTTTCACGCGCCGCCTTATTCTTTTCTTCCTCGGCTCGGATGCCCGGCACATTCTCCGTGAGGGCATACATGTATCCGGGATAGAAATCTCCGAAACGGTTCACGGTAATTTCGACGTTGATCGCAGAAATATCGAATGTGCGAACTGGTGCGCTGGCCGGACAACGGGATCCCTGACTAACCTTCACCTTGTCCTGGTCCTCTGCCACCAGCAAGATGCCTTGCTGCATGGCGTGCGAGCCGGCTCCCTGGAAGGGGCCTTTGCTTTGCACTTGCCGCTCAATCTGCTCGATCGCCCGCGCCATCTTGTCCTGCAACACTGGACCTGCAGGCCGATGGATCACGGTTGCTGCCGCCTCCGTTTCAGGATTCATGACGGCTGTTTGTTGATGAGGAGGTGTCGCTTCTGCCGACGCCTGGGTCACACCCAACACGGCGGCGAGCAAAGCGGCCCCTGCCTGACTTGCAAACCTTCTGATAATCATCCTCGTCTCCTCCTAAATAAGATCCGGTGAATACATTCTATCCGCAGCAGCTCTGTACTCTCAACGCCCGCGCCATGATGCGCGTCCGCGTCCTGTCTCCCAAAATGGTCTGATGAAGGCTCCGCCCTTCGTCGTTGCGAATTCAAGAGGCCGGTTCATTCATCGCGCAGCTTTCACCAGGCAGGTCTTCACATCTCAATCACTGAAACGTTCCGATACTAACATAGGAAGACTTGCTCGATCAAATACGGTTTGGCCGAAAAAAATGAGAAAAGATCTTCCGCAGCCTGTGAGACTTTTCAGCCTCTGCGGAGTGCCGTGTGGTCAAAAATCGAGAAAGAGTTGGCTGGATAGTCGAGAAGCGCTAGCATACAGACCATGGTGAAACGTTACGTCATGACCGGTCTTGTCGTCGCCTTGGCGGCCGCCTGTCCGGCTCTTTCATGGGCGGACTTTCTCGCGAAAGTTGTCACGGTCCATGAAGGGGATCGCTTGACGATCCGTCACGATGGACGAAATGAAACGATCTATATCAAAGATATCGACTGTCCCG
Organism: Nitrospiraceae bacterium; assembly: GCA_035607135.1. GTDB lineage: Bacteria > Nitrospirota > Nitrospiria > Nitrospirales > Nitrospiraceae > Palsa-1315. Next base: position 10,661 of record DATNCR010000339.1, on the reverse strand, counting down.
AGCTCAAGCAGGCATACGGGAAACAGGCCAAGCAAGCGATCGCAGCCTATGTAGGGAGCCGCGACGTGGTGGTCCGGGCTCTGAAGCGGGGCCGGAACGGCCTGGGCACGGCAGAAATTCTGCTTGAGGACGGACGCAATGTGGGGCATGAGCTGCTTAAAGAAGGGCTGGCCTGGGCACGACCGGAGAGAGGCCAGGGCCAAAGCCTTGAGGACATGGAGCAGCTGGCCAAAGCCGAACACAAGGGCCTGTGGTCGGATCCCAATCCCGTAGCGCCGTGGAAGTGGAAGCCGACGTCGAAGGTTATCCACCGCTAGTCCCGACCGTTCTTACCTTCCTCTCCATTTCAATATCTTCTGCCTCTGCGGTGACGACCAAACGCAACGGACCACCTGGAATCGCTGTGTGAAATGGGTAACAGGTCACCAAGACCAGGCCCGGGTGTTCCCGGTCAAGCAGGATTCTGCCTGATCTGCTGTCGACGATCCGGTGATCGCCGACTCGATAAGAACGGATGTGGCCGTTCGACGATTGCAGAACGAATCGCTCACCAGTCTGAACATGTTCCAGAAACGCGAAGTGGGTATCACGATGGCCGGTCAGGATCACCGTTCCTTCACGAGCATCGGACCGTGACTCCACGTGCGCAGGTCCAAACGCCAAGGTTCTGCCATAGGCGCCTTCCAAGACGATCTGATCGATGCCCAGACGGGGCACAATTAATCGAGCGATCGGCCAGGTATCGGCCCAGGGCCACGGTTTCACGTCTTGTTGCCTGGCCAACGTGCCGGCCCAAGCCCGTTGTAACAGGACTTGGGCCAGTTGGGCCTTCACATAGATCCAGGCTCCGCTACTCGCCTGCCATAGGCCGACCAAGACCAAGGAATAAGCCAAAAGGGCCACGACCCTGGTCTTGATCCGTCGCCCCCTCACGCAGCCGCTCGTTGCACTCGCCAGAGGATCGCGGCTGTGACGATAAGCAACAGTCCCAGCAGCAATTGGACTGATCCGCTCGTTCCGGTCTTTGGAAGTCCAGCCATCGAGGCGCTCTCCTTGTCTTCCTCTGATTTCGTGCTTTGTGTCTGTCCTGGTTCGGACTTTCCGGTTGGCCTGGCCGGGGTGATGTCGACGGCGACCAAACTGGTGTACTTACTGACAAGATGGTGAGCCAAGGCGACGTCGAGCACTCCCTTGCGAACGGTTTCTTCAGCAGTGCCTGTGAAGGCCTCGTCCATCAGGGCGGAGATCTTTTGCCTTGCCCAATAGACGGAGAGCCCACCACGAGCCGTGGCTTGTTTCATCGACAGGGGCAGCGACCATGGCTGACTGCCGATCTGTCCTCGGAGCACGGCTTGGTCCGGGAGGGACGCCGCTTTTACGGCGAGGACAATCGGTTCCCCTTCATTGAGATCGGCAATGAGTGAGGGATAGTGCTCCAGGCCGGTCCATCCGGTCCGGTCGAGCTGAATATCGTTCAGCACCGGATGCTCCAGTTTCTTGAACAGGCCATCAAGCTTCTCTTTCACCTCGCTCACGTTCCCCACATAGGTGAAGGTGCCACGACCGAACTCTGCGGTTTTGCGCATCAGATAACTATTAGGTGTGGCGCCGATCCCAACTGTGAAGACTCGCCTGGTTCCCAGGCGATGGGTGAGTAGCTCGAAGAGTTCATCTTCGTTGCCGATCTGGCCATCGGTAATCAGGATGATTTGCTGGAGTCTAGAGGAGTCCTGTTGACTCTTGAGGGCTTGTCTGAGTGCCGGGAGCATGTCCGTCCCTCCATCGGCGGACAGGCCTTCCACGTATCGAATGGCTTTTCTCATCGCCGCTGTCGTGACTGGTTGTGGAGTGGAGAAGAGGGAGCGGACTGTATTGTTGAATTGGATCACATTGAAACGGTCTTGGGTCGTCAGCCGTGTGAGGGCCGCTGCGAGAGAAGATTTAGCCTGCTCAATCGAGGGGCCGGCCATCGATCCGGACGTATCGATGACGAAGGTGAGATCGCGAGGCATACGCGGCGCGGCGTCACTGGAATGCGTAGGAGGCACTAACATCAGCATCGCATAGGTCTCACCGTTTCGTTGTTCGGTCAAGACTGTGGCAGTCGGTTCTTGGCTCGGGGCCGGAACCCACGTGAGCTGAAAGTCACGATCGGCCGGCACGGCATCTTTTCTAAGACTGATTTGGTAGCCTCCGTCAGGATCGGGGATGGTGATGACAGGGTGGAAAAGCGATTCCACCTTGGCGACGGGAAATCCAGGGGTGAGGGTCAAGGAGAGACTGACAGAATTGCCGGATCCATGAATGGACCCTTGGCTGTGATGTTGCCCCGGTGGAGTAATCCGTGAGGCGTCCGGTACCCGGTCCGTATCCAGCATCGTGCCTGTACCGTTCGGCTCTTGGTCCTCCACAATGACCGGTGTGCCGGGAATGTAGCGCTGTCCGACGGCCATGGGAAAGCGGAGTTGGAAGTGGCCCTGGTCATAGCGGACGGTTTCCTGGTATTCGATCTCAACCGTGATGTGTTCCCTTGGACCGATGTTGGCGACCGAGGTGGTAAAGATGTTCGGACGTTCCTGTTCCACCAGGCTCGCCCGTTTCCCTGCCTGTTTGGCCTGTTCATAGACTTTTTTTGCTTCGCTCCGTTCCTTGATCTGGCCTTCGATGATCCGTTCACCAACCTTCATACGCAAGTGATCCACTGCGGCAGTGTCCGGGAGTGGGAACACATAAATCCCTTCGAGCCAGTCGCCTTTCTTCTCGCTGGGATTCGTGAATTCTTGACGAACTGTGGTACGGGCGATGATGCCGGTAATGGCAATCTGCACATCTGTTTTCAAGATGGGGGCCGGGGTAAATCGGCCCGGCTGGTTGGTTCGAAAGAGCAGGGTGCCTTCCGTGACTTCGTTGATGCTCATCGTCGAAACGATGCCGGTGCTGAGCGGTTCAGCCGGCTGTGCGGCCAGCCTGGCTGTGGGATTGATCAGGAGAGGAAAGGCCATGATCAGAACACAGAGGAGCAGACGACCGACTGAAGAGCGTAGAGGGACGTACAGCATGGTGAACCTCGGTGATGTGGATGGTGAAAGGGTGAATGACTGTGTCGGCAACCGGATCCTGGAGGAACTAGATGGCTCCTCCAGGATCAGATTCGGTGCCGGTTAGCTGCCGGAAGCCGGGTCTGTCGTCAGTGGAGACGGATCGGTTGCCGAGGGATCGGCAAGGGAAGGAAGCAAATCTCCTGCGAATGAGCCGTGACCATCGGTGTTGGTGTTCTGGTCATTGGCAGATTGCATCGGCTCAGTGGTTGCCGGTTCTGCGGCGATGGTGGGAAGTACCATGTGGTCCTTGCCGATCTTTCGGATTTCGAGGTGCACCCGCCGATTCATGTTGCGGCAGACGTCGCTGTTGTCGAGACAGAGCGCGCCGTCCTTGCCGAGGCTCACGACCTTGATCTGATGTTCCGCGACACCGGCGTTCATCAATTCAGCTTTCACCGTCTCGGCCCGCTTCATGCCCAGTTTCATGTTGTAGCCGGCCGATCCCTGCCGGTCGGTATAGCCCTGCACGAGAATCCCGAGGTCTGGATCATTCTTGGCCAAGTCGGCCTGCGTGGCGAGGATCGCCTTGGCATCGTCCGTGAGCCCCTTGCGGCCCACCTCGAAATAGAGGTCCGTATGGATGCTGTCGGACTTGTAGTTGGCGGCGGGGACGGTCTGGCTGTGCACGATCGGCTCGACAGGAGGGATCGTACTGGTCTTGAGCGCGTGCGCGACCTGCGCGTTGGTCAGGGGTTCAGACTGGGTTTTCGAGGCGTAGGGCTGGTCCTGTCCTGAGTAGTACCAGAAGCCGCCGGTGACGATGGCCACGGCCATCACCAGCCCGCCGATAAGATAGACCTCTTTCGTGTCCTTACTTGGCCCGACGATGGCAGGGGAAATATTTCCTGACGATACTGGCGATGATGGATTCGGCATGATGGCGATTCTCCTATTTCGTGAAACGTGAAAAATACAATACAAAGTAAAGTGGTTGTGAGAACTGCTTCGGCCACGCTCCTTAGTCACCTCCTTTCCGGCCGTTGGTCTCTTGCGCCGATGGTTAGATGCTTGAGCAACCGGGGTGCCGGTGAAGGAGAGCGGGGGAATTGAAATAACTGTGAGGAAAATTCAGGGGTTCAGAGAATGAGGGAGAAGTGTGCTTGATGCGGGGAAAGATGAACCGGCATGGGATGCGGGGATGGCCCCGCAAGAAGGGAGGGGGATGGAGTCTGATGATCTTCTGTGCTCGCGCAACGCGCGGCCTGAGAAGGCCCTCGTTGGACGCGCGCAGTAGAAGATCGATCAGCCCCCATCCCTGAGAGATAACGAGCAAGCTTGGAAGGAGCAATTATGTCGTTCGACGCGCGCAATGGAGGATCGACCAGGCTGGCCCCTGGGGAGATAGATAAGAGAGATTGGGAGAACAGGGGAGGGTGGCTTGTTGATCTCCTGTGCTCGTGGAACGGGCGGCCTCGGAAGGCCCTCGCCTGGGCTGATGGCACGTCTCGGCGTGCCAGTGGGTGGGCGGGTGAGAAAGTTGCGCACAGTTAGATCAACCAGGCTATTCCCCTGCGATGGGGTGAAACGACCTATGGGTGTGGATAAGCATAAGCAGTTGCAGTAGACTCGCCCGCAATAGATTGCATCTCAACCGTTCGGGGTGTGAATGAAGAAAAAAGTAGAAGTAGCAGTAGAGCCGTCCCTTGTAGACAAACTACCCATTTATATGGTGGCCTGGTCGTTGCCACCGGCTTTTGTGATCCTAGCAGTGGTGGTCTCAGCGTTGGATTCTTTCAATGAGGCCGGTGTGGCCGTCATCAAGGGCGAGTATATGTTCCTCCTGGTGGTGGGTGGCACGCTCCTGAACCTTTGGCTGTATGCCCAGCGCCAATTCAAGCTCAAGCGTAAGTTCAGCCCGCTCCATATCATTGCCAGCCTACTGTTACCGCTTGCCTACGTGTGTTTCTACTATGGAGCTACCACAGTCCTTGTCTTAGGCATATGCCTGGTGGGGATTCTTCTCAGCGTGTTATCAGCTCGCCAGTCCATCGATATGGTATGACCCCGGTTCTGACGGTGCGACTGGGCGTTTAGGAGCACACAACCTGTGCCCAACCTGCCGAATTGCTCTATTTCAAATGTGATCGCTAGCGAGGAGGTCCACTGTTCATGAGAGTTGGGCCAGGAAAGAGTGTGCTCTTTTATACATGTGGCGTATGAAGGCCCATAGTACAATTTTGCGAACAGGCCGGTCGAACAAAGGAGGGGATATTATGCTTCGCAAGTTATTGTCGCTCTTCTCGCTCTTCCTGATACCAGCTGCGGTGTTGATGATCCCCCTAAGCGTACAAGCTGACTCGGCTGATCCTGAAGAGGTCGCTCACATGAAAGCCGGTCATAAAAAGGTCCAAGGGGTGGTCAGTGAGGTAAAGTCCGGTCTCTATACCGTGAAGACGCCTACTGGAGCCACATATGCTTTGACTGAGTCGGCGGCTGTTCGTCATGGCCATGGCGTTCCCAAAGTTGGGGATGAAATGACCCTCTGGGTCAATGAAGGCAACATGGTCATGGATGCCAATTTCAAGGGGATGTCCGATAAGGCTCCTCAGTTCATCTCCGGGACACTCGCCTCGATTGATAATGGTCACTCTCAGATGACGCTCTCCACGCCGGGCGGTGAAAAAAATTTTAAACTCAAGCCCGAGAGTCGCATGTTCAGGGATATTGCATCCGGCACTCAAGTCACGATCGAAGTGAATGAGGCTGGAGAGGTCATCGACATCCACAAGGACAAAAAATAAGACGATTTGCACGGTTCGTCGTCCACGACCATGTCGCGACTCGGGCATTGCCCGGGTCGCGATGCCTCTTGTTCCTCGCCCATAGCTCCATTCGCCACCGATGATTCTGCCGATATTGCGCCGTCCCTTTCCATGGGGTGAAGTCTTGGCAGTCGCATGTCACGACGAAGTCGGCACGTTGAATCTGCCTGCTCTGCCAGTCAGGATGATCTCACAAGCTGAAGGCTTTCCCCGTGTGGCACGGTGGGAGAGCATCCTGCTAGAGTTGGGCATCATGAAACCTGTTCTCTCCGTGACAATACCGGCACATAATGAGGAGAAGTACATTGCACGTTGCATCGAAAGTATCGTCATCTCTGCTCGTCACGCTTCTCAGCCTGTGGAAGTTGTTGTCGCGTTAAATCGGTGCACGGATAGAACGCGCGAAATCGCGGAGTCCCTCGGTGCTCGTTGCGTTGTCGAGGATACGAGATGCATCGCCGCCGTTCGAAATGCTGCCGTACGTGCATCGACTGCGCCAGCAGTGGCCACGCTTGACGCCGATAGCTGGATGTCACCGGACACGATTTCGGAGATCATCACGCGTGTCTATGATGCCCACTATGTCGGGGGAGGATCCATGGTGAAGCTGGAACGGTGGTCGGTAGGCATCGCCTGTAGTCTCCTTGCGATCGCTCCCTATCTTCTCAGACAGCGCGTCTCCATTGGAATGTTCTGGTTTTTGCGCGAATCGTTCGATGCGATTGGCGGCTTCAACGAAACCCTGGTCAGCGTTGAAGACCTGGATTTTGCCGTACGCCTCAAGGCGCATGGACAAGGCCGCGGGCAGCGATACGGCACCATTTGGCGCAACGGTATCACGACGTCATGCCGTAAGTGCGATCAATTTGGAGACTGGTATATTTTCCGCAATCCTCGTCTTGTCAAGGCACTCTTCTCCGGCAGGGACAGACGAGCCGCGGATCGCTTCTGGTACGATATAGACCGATGATGCCCAGCATTTCTAGTCAGCGGATCTGCCTGCGACAGGCCGAATATATGTGCCTCATGCTGGGATCTTTATCTGTCTCCGCACATGTCCAGCCCGTGGATTTCGAGAGGGCTCAACATAGTTATTCCTTAACGCGACTAGCGTGCGCTACTTACAGACCTCCACACGCGACGGTGCACTGAAGTGAGCCTCACATTTCCCATCGAGGCGAAACTCAAGGACGGCTCACCTGTTCAGCTGGTACTGGCTGATCAGCAGGATGTCGAGCCTCTACGGCATCTCTATCGAATCATTGTCGAAGAGGGGATGTCATACCCGCACGACCGATTTCCGAATCAGGATGACTTCATGGACTATTGGTTTCGCGGCAAGAGTACGGTGGTGGCCTATGTGCCGGGTCGTGCCGGTGCGGCGACCATGACCGGGGCATTCTACCTCAAGCCGAACTGGCCGGGGCGCGCAAGACAAGTGGCGAACGCCGGATTCATCATTGCACCCGACTGGCGCAACAAGGGTTTGGGTTGGCTGCTGGGCGCTACGATGCTGAACTATGCCACGCAACTCGGCTACCGCAGCGTTCTCTTCAACCTGGTGTTTTCTGAAAATGTGGCCGCACGCCATCTCTGGGAAAAACTAGGCTTCAAAGAATTGGGTAGGATCCCCGATGCGGTCCGGAAGAACGATGGGACGTATCAGGATGCGATGATCATGTTTCGGTCGTTACTTGAAAGTTAGTCCGCTACATCAGACGTTCGACAGCACTACAGTCCCGTGAGTCCCCGCAGAGGCAATCCCATGCTGAGATGCCATAGACTCATGCCGAGAACTTTAGCAGAGGGGGGGGTGTTTCACGAAGAACAAACTCATACTGCTTCGTCTTCCTTCTTCCTGTAGCCAAGACAAACCCTGTGCAGCGTGACCTAGATGCCTTTTGGCCGGTTGAGCGAGAGAGGTCTGTCTTGGCGAAAGTATTGCCGAACGAGCGATTCAACTGAGGCGAAATGCCGATCCGGCAGGTTCTTGAATCGCCGTTTGCAATCGAGAAGCGCTTCGTTGGCTGTGGCGAAGGGTTCGATCACAGACATGAGATGGCTATGATAGTCCATGAGCTTTAGTTCAACGGTTCTCAGATGGCTGGGATCGCCGGCGATGGCCAGTGCGGCTTTAGACTGATCGCCATTGGTCTCGACCAGCGCTTGGAAGCAGAGGCCCTTCAATCGCTGCGTCACGGTGCTGCGGTCCCATTCTAATGTTTTCGCCGTCGCCTGCATGTCGAAACCGTGCTGCCTCAGACAATTTAGGACCGCTGCATCGCTGGCCGGGTCGGGAAGAATCTGTGACGGCTTTGCTCGACCGGTGGGCGGTGTGGATTCGTTGCCGAGGCGTAACGATTCCTTTGTGAGGAGAGGTCCGTCGTTGAGTGCGATGGCCTGTTCCAGGCAATGGTGGAATTCCCGCACGTTGCCCTTCCACTCATGCTCCACCAGTGCGCGAAGCGCCTCGTTTGATAGTTTCGGTGCTGGCTTGCTCATATGACCGGCGATCTCGGTGAGCAAGGTCTCCGCGAGGATGGGCACGTCGCCGGTCCGTTCGCGCAGAGCCGGCAGCCGGAACACGAGACCTGACAGGCGGAAATAGAGATCCTCGCGGAACCAGCCTTCGGAAACACCACGTTGCAGATCACGATTCGTCGCGGCCACAATCCGTACGTCCACCGTTGTGGGAGTCGTCGCACCGACACGATAGAACGATCGCTCTTGCAACACCCGCAGCAACTTGCTCTGGTGGTCGACGCGCAGATCACCGATCTCGTCCAAGAAGATCGTACCGTGGTTTGCCAGCTCGAAATAGCCGCGCCGGTCTGCTGTGGCCCCGGTGAAGCTGCCTTTACTATGCCCAAAGAGTTCGCTTTCGAAGAGCTCCGGAGAAATGGCGGCCATATTGACAGCGATGAAGGTCTTACCGGCCCGAGGACTCAGCCGGTGGACCGCCCGGGCGAAGAGTTCTTTGCCGGTTCCCGGTTCGCCGAGCACAAGGACGGTCAACGGCGACTTGGCTCCTTTTTTGAGATCTCGATAGAGGCGCAAGAGGGCGGCATCCTGGGTGATGATGCCGAGTTGCCGGCATTCGTCCTGGAGACGATCAAGCTCCACATCGCCCATTGCGACGGGCTGGCTCGTGGCAGCGCGCAGATTGTGGAGCTGATGCTCAAGTCCTTCTAACTTCCTGCGCGCTTCTTCTTCCTGCGCTTGAGCGTCGGCGAGTTGGGAGCGAAGGAGATCTGCAGATCTGGTGAATGCCTCCTGTTGATCGGTCGATTGCGTGACGGCGGCCCGCGCAACGGCGAGGTCTTCCTGCAGCGTGTCTGCCCGGGTCTCGCGTAGCACCAGCGCTTCGCGGACGGCGGCGGCTTCTTGCTGCAGACGGAGCATGTCCTGTTCCAGGAGCATCAACCGCTGATGGGCGGTGAGGTGGCTCCAAATCGTTGTACCGACAAGCACCAACAGTGCGGCTGTCAGGGGCAAGGCGAGGGGAAGCACGACGTGGGCCATCGCGAGCGCGAGGAATAGGCATACACCATACGTGGCAATAGCCTTCCCGGCAAAGAGCAAGCTGACCGTGCCTCTGAACCGAAGTAGAAGCCAGGCGACCAATCCGGCAAGCAACAGTGTCATCACAGGGTGGCCGGCTGCACCGAGTTTCCAGAGTCGATTATCGGTGAGCAGCATGTTCAAGACGTGGAGATGGACCACAGAGCTGGTGACCGCCTGTCCCGTGGGCAAGAGCGAGTCTCCCGCCGCGATCGGGTTTGGAAGAAACACGACGACCTTGCCGTTGAACCACTCGGTGAGCCGATCGCTCTCGTGATGCTCGATGGCGTTCCACACAGCAGACATCGGAACCGTTGGGAAGGCATTGAGGGTCCCATTGCCGACATAGTTGACTAAGATCGAAGCCGTGCCTCGTTCTACACGTGACGCCTTCGCCGGTGAGCGCTGTCGTTGAAATGCCTCATACAGTGCCATTCCAAAGGCCGGGATGGATTCCCGGTCACCGTTTTCCGTCACAGGCACCATTCGTGCGATGTGATCGGAATGGGTGGTGACCAGCAGATGGCCGATGATTGTGGCGTCCGAGGTCAGCGTCGCGTCCGGGCCCTGTACCACGACGATAGGGCCAGCGGTGCTCATGGATTCCAGCAACAGGGCATCGCTCGCCGCTCCCCCTCGCTGCGCCGGGCTGGCATGGTCGAGTCGATGATCGAGCCCAATCGCGAGGGCTCCGGATTCATGCGCGCTCATCAGGAGGCGTGCGAAGATAGCCCTGTCCCATGGCCCGATACCGAATTCTTTTTCACTGGCCGGGTCTCGTGTGACGATGAGCAGAGACGGGCTGACCGGGATGGCGGCACGGTCGGCCATCCAGAAATCGTACAGGGCCCAGTCCAGAGCCGTGAATGTGGGTGCGGCTGCAGCAGATAGACCGAACGCCAGGACCGTCGCAATGAACCCCATGGCCCCGGCTTGGAGCCAGGAGGAGCTGAGAAATTGTCGCCACAGGCGTGAGGTATCGGGCATGACGATTTCCTATTCCGCAATGTCATCCATGACGGCTTTTATCTCTTGCTTGGATAGCCCCTTCAGCATCGCTTTGGCTTTCTGCACATCCTGCGTGACACCGAGACCCTTACCATAGATGCGTGCCAGCGCCTTCTTTGACGGGATGAAACCATCGGCAGCGGTGATGGCAAAGCACCTCAGGATGCGTGTGTCGAACTGCGCGAGGCTGGTATCGAGGCCGGTTTCATACAGGCGCGCCAGTTCGTCG
>DATNCR010000333.1:0-8092 GCA_035607135.1 Nitrospiraceae bacterium | reverse complement strand
CAGAAGCGGATCGCCAAGATTATCGTTGTGAAGATGAAATGCCGCCTTGTAATACCCGTTGTCATCGGTCTTGACGACTTGCCCATAGGAGATTTTCGTATCCTTGACGAGTACGTCTACATTCGCACTGCTTTTCCCATCTGCTCCGCATACAACCCCTTCAACCGTAAACCGATGGTCGGCTTCGTGCGTCGCAGAAACACCCGCGGGAAGACCACCCACTAGTGCAACGGCGAGAAGCCATTCCCGCCATCGTGACTCACTCTGTGCGATCTGTCTGCGCCTCACGTGCTTCGGACTGACGCCTCTTTCCGTCTCCGAGCGCTTGTTTCTGCCTCACACAATAGGGCGTGTGATTGTCGACAAACCCGGCCAATTTTAAGGGTGGATTTTTAACATAGCCCCTACCCGTTGTCAACGAACTGAGGATCGACCTGAGGGGGAGGTAGCCCGTTTTCAAGCACTTGAAGAGAGGTATCTGAGAGACGCCCGTGTGAGGGGAAATGCGACGACGAAATGCGATCCGGGGGAGGAGAACTTACAGAATTCCTCGGGTCTTTGCGTCAGCGGCAACACGATTTATTTCGGCTCGCCGCTCCGAATCCTTCTTGGCAATCCACATCTCCCAGGACTTCCCCGTGGCAGTGTCCTCCCCAGTAAATGCGATCGCGGCAATCTGATCATAGCGAATGTGTCGCGCCTGAGAACTGTCGGAAGGGAACATCTCAAGAGAGGAATCGGAACCGCCAATTTGACGATTGAAGATATACCCGCTGAGAGATTCACCGGATTTCAATGAAACCGTCACATCGCCGCGATAATCGAACGCCAGTTCCACCGCTTCTGCGAGCTCAGCGAAAGAAGCCGGCTGAAATACACGACCTTCCGGTGATCCGGTTACGCCGCCACTACTCTGATTCTGGGTATTGGTCATGGGAAAATCGTGAGGTATGCACGATGAAACGGGAGACGCCCTACAAGAAAACAGTACGGAGCATCTCTACACACAACGAAGAACGGACGGTGCGACTCGTCATCTGTCATCGCGAGGTAGGCAACATCGTCAACTTGACGGTCCTGCCAAACCCGGACATGGTTCCGAATGTATCTTCAACAGCGGACGGTTCATACCCGCAATGCACCATGCAATCGGCACACTTCTCGTTCCGTCCTGTTCCGTAATGGTCCCACTCCGTGCTGTCCATCAGTTCTCGAAACGTTTTTGTGTAGCCCTCTTGGAGTAAATAGCAGGGCTTCTGCCACCCAAAGACGTTAAAGGTCGGATTACCCCAGGGCGTGCATTGGTACTCCCGCTGCCCCATCAAGAAGTCCAAGAACAATGGCGACTGATTGAACTGCCACCCCTTCTTCGGGTTCCCCAAAATACGGGAAAACAGCTCTTTCGTGCGCTCTCGCTTCAGAAAATGCTGCTGGTCCGGTGCCTTCTGATAGCTGTATCCTGGCGAAATCATCATGCCTTCGACGCCGAGTTCCATCATCGCATCGAAAAACTTCCGTACACGCTCGGGATTGGCATCGTCGAAGAGTGTGGTGTTGGTCGTCACCCGATGCCCCCGCTTTAGCGCAGCCTTGATCGCCTTTACCGCCACGTCATAGACACCGTCACGACAGACGGCTAAATCATGTTCTTCCTTCAACCCATCCATATGGACGCTGAATGTCAGGAACTTGGAGGGCTGATAGTCGTCGAGTTTACGTTCCATCAAAATCGCATTGGTGCAGAGATAGATATACCGCTCCTGCGCAACCAGCCCCCGGACAATCGCGGGCATCTCGGGATGGATCATCGGTTCGCCACCGGGAATACTGACGATCGGGGCGCCACATTCCTCCGCCGCAGCCAAGCACTGCTCAGGCGTGAGCCGTTTATCCAGCACATGATCCGGGTATTGAATTTTTCCGCAGCCAGCACAGGCCAAATTGCAGCGGAACAGGGGTTCCAGCATCAGCACAAGCGGATAGCGCTTCACCCCTTTAATTTTCTGGGTGAGGACGTACTTCGTCACCGTAGCCATCTGGGAAAGTGGGACGGCCATTCCTCTCTCTCCTTCTTTTCAATCTATGTCGGTAACGGCGGCGACCTGCCACCGGACTAGTAGGTTGTAAACGTTGGCGATTCTAACACTCAGTGCGTATTCCGTCAATTTACTTTCCCCTCCATATTTCGGCCCTTTCCTGAAGCCATCCGTTCCATGCTAGACGTTCCACTCGGCCGTACGTCCAGAACCGATGGGGCGCCATGTGATTGTGTAGGTCCTCCGGCTCCAGGCCATATCGCTGAGACCTAGTCCCATGGTTGTCTCCGTTACTTCCTAAGGGCTGTTTCCCGCTCTCTTTTCGGAGAATCCTGGGCCTGGCTTGGCATAAACGGTACAGCGGTTGAAGCCATATGATGCATGACCATACGGATTGCTTTGAGGGGTAGAGAGCTGCCGGTACCTGGAAGAAGGATAGCCTTTGAGGGTTTTTTCCCGTCACCTTGAATAATCATACGGGATCCGAGCCGAGCAAACTCTGTTTGGAGGCGCCGAGCGGGGTCGAACCGCTGCATCGCAGTTTTGCAGACTGCTCCCTTAACCACTTGGGTACGGCGCCCCGGGCACATTATAGCGGGCCTTCTTTCCATATCTCAATGTATAGGTTGGAAGGTGAGGACGAAGAAATTCGGCAGGAGCGTGACTATCGGTTGGGCAACACAGGAATTTCTTTTCCGAGAGTGGCAGGCTGACTCGACTGCTGACCCATCGATTCCCATCCCTCGTTCGAATGAACCGCGACCTCCCCATTCTCTTCAGCGTCTTTTTCCTTGGCCATCAGCTCAACCTCATGAATTAACGTATCCATCAATTCCTCAATCGGCACCTTCCGGACGAGCTTGCCTTTCTTGAACAGAATGCCCTTGCCTTCGCCGCCGGCGATCCCGATATCCGCTTCCTTCCCTTCGCCGATACCGTTCACGACGCAACCGAGGACCGACACATTGAGGGGCGTCTTAATATGGCCTAGCTTCTTTTCCAGTTCATTGGCCAACTTCACCACGTCGATCTCTACGCGGCCACAGGTGGGACAGGCGATGACATTGATCCCTCGATGGCGAAGTTCGAGAGACTTCAAGATTTCGAACCCCACCTTCACTTCCTCGACCGGATCAGCAGCGAGTGACACGCGCAACGTGTCGCCGATCCCCTGCGAGAGCAAATACCCGAGACCCATAGTGGATTTGACGGCTCCGGTCATCGCCGTTCCAGCCTCTGTAATACCGATGTGCAGCGGATAGTCCGACTGGTGCGCAAACAACCAGTAGGCATCAATCGCATGGTGCACATCCGACGCCTTCAGCGACACCTTCATGTTCGTGAATCCCACGTCTTCTAATGCATGGACGGCGTTGAGAGCCGATTCGGCCAGCGCTTCCGGCGAGGGCCACCCGTACTTGTCCAACAGATCCCGTTCCAGCGAGCCTCCATTGACACCCACGCGAATCGGAATGCCGTGATCGTTCACGGCCTTGATGACTTCTTCAACTTTCCACCAGGCTCCGATATTGCCCGGATTAATCCTGACGCAGTCCACGATCTCGGCAGCTTTCAATGCCAGCCGATGATCGAAATGAATATCGGCGATCAGCGGCACGGTCATCACCGCTTTGATCTTGGGGAGCACAGCTGCCGCTTCGTCGTCCGGCACGGCCACCCGAATCACTTCACACCCCGCAGCCTCCAGCTGGCGAATTTGTTCGATCGTCGCGGCGGCATCGCGTGTGTCTGTCGAACACATCGACTGGACGGACACGGGCGCGTCTCCGCCGATTTTGAGCTTGCCGATTTTAATCTGCCGCGTTTTCCGTCTCGTGATATGCATGGAGTCTCTTCGCTACCTTGGTCTCAGGTCTAGCGTTTCATGTCTTCGATCAGCTCCCCTGTTCATCTCCGTGTGGAAGCCGATCGGCCGATGAGGCAAAGGTGAACTTCTCTCGTGACGTAGCCGGTATCCTGTCGATGAGTTCTTTCACGCTCTGATAGATCCCGTCCGCTGTCAACCCATATCGCTCGCGCAGGAAGTCCTGCGGTCCCTGCTCAATGTACCAATCCGGCAACCCAATGACCTTGGTCATGACATCCGTCACGCCGCCATCGGACAGAGCCTCGAGAACGGCTGAGCCGAACCCACCCATCTTGCAACCTTCTTCCACCGTCACCACGTAGCGAACCCGCTTCGCCACCTCGACGATCAAGTCCTGATCCAGCGGCTTGACAAAACGCGCATTGACCACCGCCGTGGAAATCCCCTCTTCCTCAAGACGTTTTGCCGCTGCCACGGCATGCGAGACCGGCACACCGATGGCCATGATCGCCACCTCCGTACCATCGCATAATAATTCGCCCTTCCCGATCGGCAACGCCTTCTGCTCCTGATCCACGGTGACGCCAAGACTCAGTCCTCGCGGGTACCGCACCGAGGCAGGCCCGTCATATTGGACGCAGGTTTTCATCATATGCTGCAACTCATTTTCGTCCTTCGGCGCCATGACGACCATGTTCGGAACGTGGCGCAAAAACGCATAATCGAATGCCCCGTGGTGCGTCGTCCCATCTTCTGCTACCAGCCCGCCGCGATCGATGCAGAAGGTCACTGGTAGATTTTGCGTGGCGACATCGTGTACCACCTGGTCGTACGCACGCTGTAAGAAGGTGGCGTACAAGGCCACTACGGGACGGAGGCCCTGCGCCGCAAGACCCGCCGCAAATGTCACCGCATGTTGTTCGGCAATTCCCACGTCATAGAACCGGTCCGGAAACTCTTTCTCGAAGATATTGAGGCCGGTCCCTTCGCACATCGCAGCCGTAATCGCGACGATCCGCTTGTCCTTGCGGGCCAGTTTGACCAATGATTCGATGGCGAGCTGCGTATAGGATGGGCGCGCCGCTTTTTTCGCCGGTGCTCCGGTTTCCCGAACAAAAGGAGGACAGGCATGGAACCAGACCGGATTATTCAGCGATGGCTCATAACCCAGGCCCTTTTTCGTAATGACATGGAGTAACACCGGCCCCTTCATCTTCAACACATTTTCCAATGTCGGGAGCAGATGCTCGAAATTATGTCCGTCAATCGGCCCCGCATACCTGAATCCAAGCTCTTCAAAGAGCAACCCGGGAAGGATCGCTCCCTTGGCCAACTCTTCAGCCCTGCGAGCCCACTTTTGCATGTCCTGACCGATGTGCGGGATTTTCCCTAACAGTTGGCCTGTTTCCTCTCGCATCTTGCCGTAAAAATCTCCGGTAATGGTCCGGTTCAAATAGGAGGAAATGGCCCCGACGTTCTTCGAGATAGACATTTGATTGTCGTTCAGAATGACGAGGAAGTCTTTCCCCAGCCCTCCGGCATGCTGCAGACCTTCCAGCGTCATCCCGGCCGTCATCGCGCCGTCGCCCACGACGCAGACGACCTTGTGTCGTTGTTTCAACTGTTCACGCGCCTCGACCATGCCGTAGGCCGCGGAAACGCCGGTCCCCGCATGGCCTGCATTGAACGTATCGTATTCACTTTCCTCACGCTTGCAGAAGCCGCTGAGCCCTCCATACTGCCGGAGCGTATGGAACCCCTCGCGACGCCCGGTCAATAACTTATGCGCATAGGCTTGATTGCTCGTGTCCCACACAATCTTGTCCTTGGGAGTGTTGAGGAGAGAGTGCAAGGCCACCGTAAGTTCAATCACGCCGAGGTTCGAGGCCAAATGCCCTCCGACGTTGGACACCACACCGATAATCTGCTCCCGCAGCTCCTGGCACAAGGCCGGATACAGCGTCGGTGGTAGCCGTTTCAGATCAGCTGGGCTTTGAATGGTCTTCAAAATCGACATGGGAGATGCTCCTTTGCGTCAATGCGTACACCCGTACGCCTGTACCAACGAGTTGAGTCCTGTGACCACTGGAGAAGGAGTGTAGTAGCTTGGACGCTCGCAGGGGTGAGTTTTACATGGGAATCCCATATTGTCAAGGGGTTATACCGATTTCATTATCGCACTTCCCGCAGCACTCATGATGCATATCGATAGGTCAACAATGTCGAGAGTGTGAAATCCGCTGCGCTCCCGGTAATGAAGTCAAGATTCTCGACCCCGTAGGTTTGCCACAAGAGATTCTGTGTAAGACGGTAGCTGAACCCCACCACTGATTCCGTGACACCCTTATCCAGCACTCGCGTGCCCGCGCTGTGGAATGGTGAAGAATAATAATCGAACTGCGTGGTGAGGGAAAAATCATCCGACCAGAGATATTCCACGGCAACAAGGCCGGATATCGTCGGCTGGACAGCTATCCCTGCGATACGTCCGGTTGGGAGCACTCCGTTGAGATTGCCATAGACCACCCAGCGGCCACTGAAGCCTTTTTCAGCCGCCAAGCCCAACCCAAAATCCGGGCTGCCACTCCCAAAGAATTGCCCTTCATCTCCCGTCGGAAGTTTGACTGCTGTACGGACCGATACGGCCGGCATTGATGCAGTCTCTAACAGCAATTGGTACTTGCTCATCACCGTACTATCGCCCAACCCAACGGCTCCATCCCGCCCGTTCGCGACGGTCCGGCCCCCTCGTGAGATGTTGAAGGCATAGTTCGTATTACCCAATGCGTTTCGAGCCGGAGACACACCGGTCGTGAGCCGTTCTACTGACTTGATGGGTCCATCCATAAATCCCTGATAGCGATAGAGTACAGGCACCTCCACGGCGAACTCCCATCGCTCCGTCGCTCCATACCGAAGAAACAATCCTTGTCGAAGCGTTTCAAACTTCATCGTCACGCTGGTTTGCGGACCTCCATCACGAAAGATGCTGGCGGTTTCCGCGAGTTCCACTCGCACATCCAGTACGCCTTTCTTTAGTACAGCGGCACGATCTCCTGGCATGCTCAGGACCAACTGCTGGATCGGCTGGAAATTTCTGACAGGAAACGGACCGAATCCCTCCGCATAGACCGGCGATGGTTGAGCAATGACGAAGGAAAGAAGGAGCCCGACGAGCAGTGCCAGACCAAAGATCGTGCAGCCCATCATACCTCGCAACGGTCGATCAATATGGGAAATCGAGCCCGGCAAAGACTGCGCCACCTTCCCGACTGTAGCCATAGTCGATTCGCCCAACGACATTGGGTTTGACGATCCCACGGAACCCTATACCTGGTGTCATGCGGTAGCTCTTAAACGTGACATCTTTGTAATTAGTGAAGACCTGCCCCGTGTCCAAAAATGGCGCAATTTCAAAGTCCGCTGTCACCCCTGCGATCTTTGTCCTCACTAAATGAATACGCTCTTCGATACTCAGCGCGATAAGATGTTGATCGATGAAACGGTCGACGCCGTATCCGCGTAGATTGTTTTGCCCACCCAGTGAACTCTGTTCAAAGAACGGCACGTCCGACCCAATCGTGGCTTGCAGGTCTCCGCGCACGATGAGAATCGCGTGCTTGGACTCACTCGGGAACAACTTCTTGACTTCGAGTCCATAGCGGGAATAGATGGGATGAGCGCCATTGCGGATATTCTGGTTCACCTCCGCATACGCCGTGACTGCCATCCCATCGGTTGGCGAAACAAGACTGTTGCGCGTGTCGTAATAAAACGTCGCCCGATGTCCGAGAATGATCGATTCACCTTGTACCCCATCCACCGTGGGGAATCGGTCGCCGGTAAAGGGGAGATCGGTGGCGCCATGTTGCAGACGTACGTCGCGAAACCGCTGGCCGATGGCAATCTGGGTGACTTCGTTCGCATAAACCCCGAATCGCCAATTTATCCGGGCTTCACGCGCGGTGTAATTCGTTTGGTCCGTCTCTGCCGTTCCTTGGCCGATGCCAAAAAATCGAGACGTGGCGTTTTTAAAAAACGACGCACCAAAGTTCAACGAATAGCGCCCCTGACTAAAGGCCGGATCGGCGTAACTGAACACCACTTTGCGTTCGATCTGTTCCGTGAAAGACCCGATGAACCGCATTTCACGTCCCCCCGGCTCGTATCGAAACACGTTGATCGCACCGCGTGTTCCCACGATGGAATTGCGAATGAGCATCGGGGC
>DATNCR010000312.1:0-4868 GCA_035607135.1 Nitrospiraceae bacterium | reverse complement strand
CTTGTGCAGCGTAGCGATGACCGTCGCGAAGCGATCGAGATGCGCCTGAAAGTATATGACGAGCAAACTGCCCCGCTTGTGCGGTATTACCAAGAGCGGGGGCTGTTGTTTCAGCTGGATGGTTCTGGAGGAGTCGATGTTGTCTTCCAGCATCTTTCGCAGGAGCTGGCACCATACCGGGTGGCATGATCATTCTCAAGACGCCGGACGAGATTGCGTTGATGGCTCAGGCGTCAAGAGTCGTGGCAGAGACGTTACAGATATTGCAGAAGGCCGTCCGGCCCGGAATCACGACCGATGAGCTGGACCGTTTAGCCGAGGATGAAATTCGTTCCCGCGGTGCCAGACCGGCGTTTAAGGGATATCGGAGTTACCCCAAAACGCTCTGCGCCTCGGTGAATGACCAGGTTGTCCATGGGATACCCTCCAAGCGAGTGCTGAAGGAGGGGGATATTATCGGGCTTGACCTGGGGGCGATCGTCGGCGGATTTTACGGAGATTCGGCGGTTACGGTCTCAGTGGGGCAGACTAGTGAGCGGATTACCCGTTTGGTGCAAGTGACTGAAGAGGCCATGTATCTCGGAATCGAGCAAGCGGTGCCGGGTCATCGGTTGTCAGATATTTCGCATGCGGTTCAACGTCATGTGGAGGCTGCCGGCTATTCGGTTGTCACGGAGTTCGTCGGCCATGGGATCGGCCGGCAGTTACATGAGGAGCCGCAGGTGCCGAATTATGGGAAGCCTGGGCAGGGGCCACGATTGCTGGCAGGAATGGTCCTCGCGATCGAACCGATGGTGAATATGGGTGGTGCTGCCGTCAAGATACTTGAGGATCGATGGACGGCCGTGACAGTAGACGGGAGCCTCTCGGCGCATTTCGAACATACGATTGCGATTGAGCCGAGCGGGCCTCCGCGTATCCTGAGTCAGCTCTAAGGAGTTGGGGTGTCGTCGTCCAGTCCGGGAGGATAGAGGTACGTGCCGAAAGAAGATGTGATTGAAATTCAAGGCACGGTGAACGAAACCTTACCGAATGCGATGTTTCGTGTGTCGCTGGACAATGGCCATAAGATTCTTGCACACATTTCCGGGAAAATGCGCATGCACTTTATCCGTATTCTTCCCGGCGATAAGGTGACTGTGGAACTGTCACCGTACGATCTGACACGCGGGCGGATCACCTATCGGTTCAAATAGGAGTGTGAAAGAGACATGAAAGTGAGATCATCCGTCAAGCCGATTTGTGCAAAATGTAAAGTAGTCCGGCGCAAGGGCGTGGTGCGAATTCTTTGCGAGAATCCGCGCCACAAACAGCGCCAAGGGTAGGGGGCCGGCCGGGGGTGGGTGGCCTCCGTGCTCGCAGAACGCGCGCGATGAGACGGCGCTCGTTCGATGCGCGCAGTTGAAGCTCACCCAGCCTCGGCCGCTGAGAATATAGAGGAAGAGGGTAGGAGGAACTTATGGCTCGTATTTCTGGAGTGGATCTGCCGAGGGAAAAACGGACGGACATCGGCCTCACCTATGTCTATGGGATCGGGCGGGCATCCGCACTTGCCATCCTGGGCAAGGCTGGAATTGATGGATCAATTCGCGTCAAGGACTTGAGTGAAGAACATATCGTCAAGATTCGAGAAATTATTCAGGAGGGATATCAGGTCGAGGGCGATCTGAGGAAGACCTTCTCAATGAATATCAAACGATTGATTGATAGCGGTACATACCGCGGTCTGCGTCATCGGAAAGGGTTGCCGGTTCGCGGGCAGCGGACCAAGACGAATGCGCGGACGAGAAAAGGCCGTCGCTCCGGTGTGGGAAGCAAACCGAAACCGCCTGTGCGTTCGGCGTAGAGCGTGACCGTTATCTGAGTAGGGAGCCTGTATGAGCATCAAAAAAAAGAAGAAGAAAGAGCGCCGGATCGTGCAGAGCGGGGTGGCCCATGTCCAGGCCTCCTTCAACAACACGATCGTCACGATCACCGATATGAGTGGTAACACGATTGTGTGGGCGAGCTCAGGGAACCAAGGCTTCAAGGGTTCTCGTAAAAGTACGCCCTTCGCGGCTCAGCGGGCCGGCGAAGCTGCTGCGCGCAAGGCGATGGAGAGCGGCATGCGCCAAGTGGATGTCTATGTGAATGGGCCTGGGTCCGGTCGTGAATCGGCGATTCGATCTCTTCAGGCTGCTGGATTGCGGATCCATATGATTCGTGATGTCACCCCGATTCCGCACAACGGGTGCCGTCCACCTAAACGGCGGCGTGTCTAATGGCAGATGTTGAGACAGTCGAATACACGAGAATTGTTGGACACACCTATGTGGTGATGTCCGGTAACCGGAGGTAGAGCAGTGGCAAAGTATCGCGGTCCTGTCTGTCGGTTGTGTCGGCGAGAGGGTGAGAAATTGTTTCTGAAAGGCTCGCGCTGTATGACAGAGAAATGCGCCATTGAGCGGCGGAGCTATCCTCCCGGACAGCATGGGCAAAAGCGTCCGAGGAATTCAGAGTACAGTACACAGCTCAGAGAAAAGCAGAAGCTACGGAGAATTTATGGATTGATGGAATGCCAGTTCCGTGGCGTGTTTGAGCGTGCTGAACGCCAGTCTGGGATTACCGGTGAGGTGCTCTTACGGTTACTGGAATGCCGGTTGGATAATGTGGCCTACAGACTAGGGTTCGGCGCCTCACGAAAAGAAGCCAGACAGCTGGTGAGCCATGGGCATCTGACCATGAATGGTCGAAAAATCAACGTGCCTGGTGCGCAGGTCAAAGCTGGAGATATCATCAGCGTTCGGGAGAGAAGTCGCACCCTGGTCTCGATCCAGGCAGCCTTAGAGTCTGTTGATGGGCGAGGCATTCCAGAATGGCTAGAGCTCGACAAGACCGCTTTTAAGGGCATGATACGAGCCTTGCCGTCGAAAGACCAGATTTCGTTGCCGGTGAATGAGCAGATGGTGGTGGAGCTGTATTCCAGATAATAGATGTGGATGTAGGAGATGAAGGGGTCTCTGCGGCAAGCTGGGACGGTTCAGTGGCTGGCTACTTGATGAGATGAAGGGGGAGTCATGATTAAAGCGATGAAGGACTTTCAGATCCCGGCGCGGGTGGAAGTCGACAAAGATACCCAGTCAAAAACCTTCGGAAGATTTACGACAGAGGCCTATGAACGCGGGTTTGGGACCACGGTCGGCAATGCGTTACGGCGAGTGCTGTTATCGTCCTTGACTGGTGCGGCAGTGACCACAGTGAAGATTGAAGGGGTCCTGCACGAATTCTCCACGATCCCTGGTATCACCGAAGATGTGACCTCCATTATTTTGAATGTCAAAGGACTGCGGCTTGCCTTACATACTGACAAGCCGAAGACCATCCGTCTCAAGAAGAAGGGACCTGGTGAAGCCAAGGGGTCTGACATTATTCATGATGCAGACGTGACCATTCTGACCCCGAATCTTCATATTGCGACATTGGACAAGGATGCCACGTTTGATATGGAAATGACCGTGAAGCACGGGCGAGGCTACGTGCCCGCCGAGCGAAACAAGGAAGAGGGGCTGCCGATTGGTGTGATCGCGATCGACTCGGTATTTTCACCCATCAAACGGGTGAATTTTCACGTGGAGAATGCCCGCGTCGGTCGCATGACCGATTATGATAAGTTGACCTTGGAGGTCTGGGCGGATGGGACCATCTCGCCCCGCGATGCAGTATCTACGGCGGCCGGCATTCTACGTGATCACATTGACATTTTTATCAATCCTGATGAGCGAGTCGAAGGGCGTGCTGACCTTGGGGGCGATGAGGCCCAACGTGAGGTCAATAAGCATCTGTTCCGTAGCGTGAACGAGTTGGAGTTGTCGGTTCGTGCTGCAAACTGTTTGAAGAATGCGAATATCAAGACCATCGCCGACTTAGTTCAGAAGACCGAAGGGGAAATGTTGAGGACGAAAAATTTCGGCAAGAAATCGCTCAACGAGATTAAAGAAATCCTGACGGAAATGGGCCTGGGTCTCGGTGTGAAGCTGGATACCGTACAACAGAACAGCGGTAGTTTGAAGAGCGAGTAACGAAACAAGAGGAAACCCGTGCGTCATAGAAAAAAAGGCAGACAGCTCGGACGACAGACCAAACATCGATGGGCCCTGTTCCGGAGTCTCGTGACCTCGCTGCTAGAACATGATCGCATCGAGACAACTGAGGCCAAGGCGAAGGAAATTCGAGGATTCACGGATCGAATGATTACGCTCGGCAAGGAGGGGACATTGCCGGCTCGGCGGCAAGCCCTGGCGTTTATCCGAAGTAAGGACGTCGTCTCAAAGTTATTCAGCGACGTAGCGGTTCGGTTTAAAGACCGTCCTGGCGGCTATACGAGAACGGTGAAGACGAGACGGCGGATCGGTGATGCCGCGAAGCTTGTCGCAATTGAACTCGTCACGCGGCCGGATACGACGGCTGCAAAGAAACAAGTATCTACCGTGTCAACTCCTGCGAGTCCCGCTGCCGACTAGCTCTCCTGTTGACGGGATCTAGTCGAAGGTGTGACGCCGTGATATCGCTTCGACGATTGCTCTCTTTCGTTCACTCCACCTCCACCGAGTCGATCATGCCGCGGTTCTGGCATACGTTTACTTGATTTAACCCGCATGCTATTATCGTGCCAGTCATATTGATGCTGGGTGAAAGGAAGTGGGAACACCGTGTGGCAACGCTGGGTAAGAGGAGGTTTGTTAGCCCTTAGTATGGTGTTGGCCTGTTTCCTTGGGTACCTGCTGATGACCAATTCGACAACGATTCCAACCCCGACGGCGGCGGCACCTGGATCCATAAGTACCGCAGATGCCACGATCTCTCAGTTTACGTTCACCCAAACGAAGGGC
>DATNCR010000311.1:0-6109 GCA_035607135.1 Nitrospiraceae bacterium | reverse complement strand
GCGCTCGTGCAACCAAAAGCGCACTTCTTGCGAAGCTTTGAGATCCTTCAGCGTGGTTTTGGACGTGAGGGTCAGCAATCCAATCGGGGTCTTGAGAAAGACGATCCCGGCTTTGGTCCGCCACACCGATCCTTGTAACTGTATAAACGGATCAACCGTGACTGGATCACCGGCGGCAGGGGGTTGAGCGGGAGGTTCAGCTGTTGGGAGCGAGGGCGTTTCGGATGGCGCAGGTGATTCCTCGGCATGGACGGGGCCGAGCAGGGTGATGGCGGCCACCAGGGTGCAGAGGATCTCGATTGCACGTCGCGGTAGCCTGTGAAGAACGACACTGAGTATTGTGGTGGTCTCCAGGTCGTTGCGACCCTCAGGGGGACAAGTCGCTGTAGGAGTCGGATACATCATCAGCCTGAGCGAATAACACGATGTCTAGGAGGAGTCAAGGCGAAAGCCGACGCGACAAAAATGCGAAAGACGATGCTTACGACATTGCGCCGCTGACGGAAGCGCATACGTCGGCCGGTAGGTGGAGAGGTCGTGAATGATCAGCTGCACAAGG
Source organism: Nitrospiraceae bacterium (assembly GCA_035607135.1). Taxonomy (GTDB): domain Bacteria; phylum Nitrospirota; class Nitrospiria; order Nitrospirales; family Nitrospiraceae; genus Palsa-1315. Next base: position 5,550 of record DATNCR010000311.1, on the reverse strand, counting down.
AGTGGAGGGCAGGGGATTGAGGGTGAGGATGATCCGGATCTCACGGTTGGTTGAATTCGGTACACCGAACCCTGTGAGCAAGAGGGAGGGTGTCACCATGTGGCAGATGCGGCGTATTTCGAATTGTGCCCAGTCGTGCACCTCGATTCGATGTTGGAGTTGTGCCAACACGTCATAACAGAACTCTGTGAGGATCAATGGCATGGATTCGGGCGCCATCTGAGGCCAGAGCTCGTGGGATGTACCGAACAACGCCATCAGGGCACGAGCTGGTCCATTCATGTGCAGGACATGTGCGGACGAGGAAAATACAATCATGCCGGAGTCGGTGGAAGAGAGAAGGGGTTGTGGCATCACACCTATTTCGCTGGGGCCTGCCTCCTCGAATCCTGCGACATCATTCTGAGGAGCGTGGGTTTGGTTCTGCAGAGATGGTTGTGGCACCGATGTCCTTTCCGAGAAATGTTTTCCGGACTGTGCAAGAGTCGCACCTACGGCGGGAATGTGGGAGATGCGATTTTCCTGCGAATACCGAATGCACGGTCACGCATAGAACCAGATTGCGTACAAAGATGGTGTTGTGGTGGCGGAAATTGAACCAACTATTTTTTTCGAACCAGCATGCGAATCGGAGTTCCCTCGAACCCGTATTCCTCGCGGAGTTGATTTTCGAGAAAGCGGAGATAGGCGGGCGTGATATTGTCCGGGTGACCGACAAACAACGCAAAGACCGGCGGTTGTGTTGCAACCTGGGTCATGAAGGCAGATTTGGTGATCTTCGTCGGTTTGCCTTTGCGCACCGGCAGGGGGTGGGTGGCGAGGATTTCCTGGAGGAACTTGTTCAATGCTCCGGTCGGGATCCGTTTTGAAAACGCTGTGAATACCCGATCAATGGTAGGAAAGAGCTGGCCAAGCGAGTCTGGATGAGCGGCGGATGCAAAGAGGACTGGTGCCCAGGTCAGAAAAGGAAAGCGCCGGCGTAACTCCAGTTCGACCTCCTGCCTGGCCTCGCTATCACCCTCCCGGAGGTCCCATTTATTCACCAGCAGGAAGCAGGCCCGTCCTTGCTTGATAATGATCCCGGCGATCTTGGTGTCCTGCTCGGTCACGCCTTCCGTGGCATCGAGTAACAGGATCCCGAGGTCTGATCGACCGATGGCCAAGTGCGATCGGACGACACTATAACCTTCGACCCCTCTGTCGATCTTTCCGCGTCGACGGATACCGGCCGTATCAGTAAAGAGATACCGCCGTCCTTGATGGAGAGCGATCGAATCGATCGAGTCTCGAGTCGTTCCCGGCACATCGCTGACCACCACTCGGTCTTCCCCGAGCACGGCATTCACCAAGGTAGATTTACCGACATTCGGCCGCCCCACAACGGCAATGCGGGGCATGGTCGTCTGTTCAGGGTTCTCATCAGGAACCGGGAGGAATGGATAGATCGCATCCAGGAGGTCGGAGACGCCGATGCCATGCTCCGCAGAGATCGGATAGAGCGTCTCCGTACCCAACTGATAGAAATCAGCCACGAGCGAGTCAACTTTGGGTGTGTCGATCTTGTTTATCACGACGAACAACAGCTTCGGTGTTCCGCGCAAGAGACGGACCACTTCCTGGTCCGGGATCGTCAGCCCGGTGCGACCATCCATCAACAGGATCAATAGATCGGCTTCCGCAATGGCGAGCTCCGATTGACGTTTGATGAGGACCAGCATGCCCTCCGAGGCGGAGGGGTCTAGGCCCCCCGTATCCACCAGCCGGAACGGCCGATTCCGATAGGTGGCATCGGCGTAGTTGCGATCCCGCGTGACTCCTGGAACGTCGTCTACAATGGCCGTCCGTTTGCCGAGCATGCGATTGAAGAGCGTCGACTTGCCGACGTTGGGGCGACCGATAATGGCCACAATGGGCGGGCGAGCCGTCGTGGCTGACGGTATCGCTATTGACGGTAAGGGGGGGGTCTTGGTGCGTGGCATGGGAGATTGTAATCCGACCGTAACATAAGAATTTTGGCAAACACAACCATCGTCGGGTACACTCTCATCGACATGACGTCATTTCAGCTGAATTGGAATGAGATCGACGATGTCCTGCTCGACATGGACGGGACCCTGCTCGACCGCCATTTTGACAATTTCTTCTTCGAGGAAGAGTTGCCACGGCGTTATGCCGCACTCCATGGTTTGCAGCTCGAAGAGTCCCGCGACAGACTGATGGCGATGTACCGCTCGGTCGAGGGCGAGTTGGATTGGACGGATCTACATTATTGGACGCAACGGGTGGGGATTGATGTCGTGGCCATGACCAAGGAACTGGATCATATGATCGGTTTCCTCTGCGGCGCGGAGGAGTTCCTGCAACACCTTCGAGAACTGAAGAAGAGGGTGACGATCGTGACGAATGCCCATGAATCAGGCGTGGCCATCAAAGTGGCTAAGACCGGGCTCGATCGGCATGTCGATCGGATTGTGAATGCATTTGAAGTCGGGTATCTGAAAATGCGTCCGGAGTACTGGCCTAGTTGCCAGCGATTGCTGGGATTCGATCCGACAAGGTCTCTCTATATGGATGATGATGAGAGCTGCCTGGTTGCGGCAAAAGAATTTGGCGTCGCCCATCTCATTCATAGCGCCAAGTCGAGTTCTCAACTGCCTCCCGCCCCGCTCGCTCAGTTTGTCTCGGTCACCAGTTTTTCTCCGCTGCTCTAGCCCATCTCCCTGAATCAACAGGCCGGTCTTCCTGCGAAAAACAGTGTGTGTCGAATCAGGCCAGCCCTTCGTCGATTCTTGTTGCTCCCGCAGCGCTATGTTAGAGTCCTTCGTCTTTTTCTATTCATCTGCAGTGTGTTGCGGCATGAGCAAAACCTACGATCACCAGGCCCTTGAAGTGAAGTGGCAGGCCTATTGGGAGCAGCACCGGACCTTCCGCGTCGCTGACGACCGGACCTTGCCAAAATTCTACTGCCTCGACATGTTCCCCTATCCGTCTGGGTCCGGCCTCCACGTCGGCCACCTCGAAGGCTACACCGCGACGGATATCGTGTCCCGGTACAAGCGTATGCGGGGCTTCAATGTGCTGCATCCAATGGGGTGGGATGCGTTCGGACTGCCTGCCGAACAATATGCCGTGAAAACCGGTGTCCATCCTGCCATCACGACTGCCCAGAACATCACGACGTTCAAGCGACAAATGAAACGTGTCGGTTTGTCATACGACTGGGAGCGGGAGATCAGCACGATCGACCCCGATTATTATCGCTGGACACAGTGGATCTTCTTGAAACTATTCGAGCGAGGGTTGGCCTATGTGGCGGAAGTGCCGGTCAACTGGTGTCCGGCGCTGGGAACGGTGCTCGCAAATGAAGAAATTATCGACGGCAAGAGTGAAGTCGGCGGATTCGATGTGGTGCGCAAGCCGATGCGTCAATGGGTCCTGAAGATCACGGCGTATGCCGATCGGCTCCTCGAAGATTTAAAGTTGGTCGAATGGCCGGCCAGTACGCTGGAGATGCAAAAGAATTGGATTGGCCGATCGATCGGCGCGGAAGTCGAATTCGCTCTGGCCGGCGTTGCCGGGACGATCCGGATCTTTACCACGAGGCCCGATACCTTGTTCGGCGCGACCTATATGGTGTTGGCACCGGAGCATCCATTAGTGGAGGTGGTGACGACTCCCGCCTGTCGAAGCCTTGTCACCACCTATCGTGAGGCGGCAGCCAGAAAAAGCGATCTCCAACGGCAGGAGCTCGAAAAGGAAAAGACCGGGGTCTTCACCGGCGGCTATGCAATGAATCCGGTCAATAACGAGCCGCTGCCCATTTGGATTGCCGACTATGTGTTGATGGGCTATGGGACTGGGGCCATTATGGCTGTACCCGCACACGACGAGCGCGATTGGGCCTTTGCGAAGACCTATGCCTTACCGATCCGGGAAGTGATCGCGGGCGGTCAGGTTGAACAAGAGCCCTTCGTTGAGATCGGCAAGGGGACGGTCGTCAATTCCACGGCGCCGGATGGAAGCTTTACCATCAATGGGCTGACGCCGGGTGATGCGATTCCAAAAATCACGGCCTGGTTAGAGTCGCACGGCAAGGGTCGCAAAGCCGTGAACTACAAGTTGCGGGATTGGCTGTTTGCCCGTCAGCGGTATTGGGGCGAACCCTTTCCGATTGTGTGGGTTGATGGCCAGGCCCTGCCGCTTCCGGAAGAGCAGCTGCCGGTGCTGTTGCCGGAGACCAATAACTTCAAACCGTCCGGGAGCGGCGAAAGCCCGCTTGCGAATCTCACCGACTGGCTGACGACTACCGCCCCGATCAGTGGAGCGCCGGCGCGTCGTGAAACCAACACGATGCCTCAGTGGGCCGGCTCCTGCTGGTACTATCTGCGATTTATTGATCCGAAGAATCAGGGCCAGCTCGTTGATCCGAAGAAGGAAAGTTATTGGATGCCGGTAGACCTCTACGTCGGCGGCAGCGAACATGCCGTGCTGCATTTGCTCTATGCGCGGTTTTGGCACAAGATTCTGTACGATATTGGGGTGGTCAGTACGCCGGAGCCATTTAAGAAGCTGGTGCACCAGGGAATTGTGCTGGGAGAAGACAACCAGAAGATGTCCAAGTCGCGCGGTAACGTGGTGAATCCCGACGAGATGATGGATCAGTTCGGGGCCGATGCGGTGCGGCTCTATGAAATGTTCATGGGCCCGCTGGAGGCTGTGAAGCCCTGGAGTACGAGGGGCGTAGAAGGGGTGACGCGGTTCCTCGAACGGGTCTGGAGACTGATGGTGAATGAAGAAGGTCGTGTCTCGAGTGCCGTGGTCGAGACGGTTCCTGCTCTCGAACACGAGCGGTTGCTCCATCATACGATCAAAAAGGTGACAGAGGATATCGACGCGTTGCGGTTCAATACCGCGATCTCCCAAATGATGGTGTTTACCAACGAGATGACCAAAGCCGAGCAGCGCTCCCGGGCCGTACTTGATCCCTTCGTCTTGATCCTGGCTCCCTTCGCTCCTCATCTGGCGGAAGAATTATGGGAGATGTTAGGTCACCAGCCGAGCGTATCTCAGCAGCCTTGGCCGATCTTTGATCCAGCCTTGACGGTGAGCGATCGGTTGACCATTCCGATCCAGGTGAATGGAAAGTTGCGGGCCAAACTGGACGTGGGAGCCGACGCGACTCGCGAGCAGGTCGAAGGGCTGGCTCGCACGCAGATTGCGGAGTGGCTGCAGGGCAGGGAACCCAAAAAGATCGTATATGTTGAAAAAAAGCTGATGAATTTTGTTGTGTAGGACTACCGGTGTGAAAGGCGAGAGATGCGCCGATCCTTAACAATGGCGAGAGATATTGCCCGCCCAGCTTGTCTTGCGCTTCTTGCACTCCTATGCGGCTGTGGGTATCAGTTTCGTGTGGATGGAGCAGGGCCCACAGTTGGGGGTGCAACGGCAGCATCCTCTCCCACGTCACCGCCACCGCGGTTGGTAGTTCGGACGCTCGAGAATAAGAGTTTCGAGCCCAACCTGGAGACTCGCTATACTAACTATCTGCGC
>DATNCR010000224.1:0-6360 GCA_035607135.1 Nitrospiraceae bacterium | reverse complement strand
CTCAGTGTAGGTCGAGTCGGCAGCGACCAACTGGCAAAACTTTTCACGCTTCCCAGTCAATGAATGTATCAAAGGTCTCCAGCATTAAACGGTTCTTCGCGTTCATCCGAGGGCTGATAAATACAGCCCACATTTGACCTTGATCTATCCGTGCCACGCTTCGGCCATAAATGTAACCATTTGTGTAACCTTTCCCCCTCAGACCCGTCACATCCAGCGCAACGGGATGCAATCCTTTGGGAGGGCTAATTCCCTCTTCCTTCGCGTGTTTCGCCTGCTATAGGCGGGGATTGAGCTTCCTCCAAACCGAGTTCTGGTTGGTCTCGAAAACTGCTGTCCTGGCAACGGGACCGTGGGTTCGATCCCCACCCTCTCCGCCAAACTAAGCTCGCTGCTGCTTGGTTTGTCTGGCGTGTTTCGTTTGTGTGATACAAAGAACGGAAAAACCAGTCTAACCAGATAAACCAGACATACCAGTCCCGCTTTTCATCTGCGCCTTTTCCATTAACACCCGCCTGAGCTCAACCATCGCCAAGGTATCCCGCGCGCAGTATCGCAACAGAGCCTCTTCAATCGTCGCCCGTTCGACCCAATCCGTTTCGACAAAGACCATACGGTAGTACTGACTGGCTGCATGACCTCCTTCCTGAATCGCCAAATCATCATAGGCCAGTGAGGGAACGATGGCCGGCAGTACAGCCTTAATGGAGTAGGACCCTCCGAACGCAGGATGATAATAATGGTCTCGTATGATCGGAAAGAGATCCCAGAGTCGGCTCACGATACGCGAAATGGCCGGCCTGAGAGATGGCAGCGCGGTGGCGAGCTGCTCCAAGATCGACCGTTCGTACGGTGAGTACACACAAATACTCCCTCGCTCCCCAAGAGATTCCAACAGGGATATGGCAAGAACCTCCCGAGGGTCGCTCATCTCCTTGTGCAAAAACTCCTCGTGGCGAAGTTCACCGGTTGGTTGCTCGATATGATTCGACCACTGAACAGGGAGGGCTTGATAGGGTCTTGTGTCCGAGAACCGGGGCACCGGCAGCATGACCGTTTCAAAGTCGAGATGGTGCACCGGATACTGGACAGCCTTCAACATATGGCCGAGCTTCGCAGACACCCACTCGACATTCTCCTTCACACGGCACTGAACCGGTGACAGCTTCGTACCGGCCGGAATCTCATCGATTGTCGTCACTCCCAGTTGAGTCAACTGACTGACTACTTGCTTCGATCCCGGCAAGTAATGAATCCATCGAGCCGGCTTGTCTTTGGTGCAATGTTCCCAGAAAGGACAATCGTAGGGTGTATGACAGTGCCCGTCAGGCTCAATCACAGGGGGTTGTGCCTGAAGCAACAGGTGACTCATCTCGGCCAACCGCCTCGGCACCTGAGCCCGTCGTTGAGCCACGGCTTCTGATAGGTCCTGAATCGCAAATAACTCGTTCAGATCGATCGCTCCGTTTCGGTACACGTATCCGGTATTGATATGCATGAGGCTGCTGGAGACGAGCGTGAGCCCTGCACCCAGGATCACCTCGCTTTGAATGGCCAGATCTTCCAGATGCACATCTTTGACCTTCGTGGAAGACTTCACCTCGATCAGACGCCAGCCGCAGGGCTGACCATCCGCAGTCAGGACACGTTCCAAAATATCCGCGCGAATCAGCACCCCACCGTGCAAAAACGCTCCTTCGTAGATGGCCGGCACAGTGAGGTCCTGGATCAGTGCAGCCGTCTGTGCAAGCGCGGCCTCGGTCTGGCGATGGCCTGCTGTCACCAATACACCGCCAGGAAACCGACTCCGTGCCAACTCCCCGACTTCTGTTCCCATATCGAACATTGCCTGAGTCGCCGCATCAGGTTTAGTCGCGAGAACGGGTTGATGGACTTCGAGGTACAAACGCTTGTGACATTGAAGGCCGGACAGGAATTTTGATTTTGACAGGCGCGGGGTCTTCGCAAAAGGAACTGGTGAGAGGTCACTACGTTCAGTCATGGTGAGACGACCCTAATCGGACAGACATACCTTTGTCCAGCACTATGGCTGCGCAGGACTGGCTCGGCTGGTTGTTCTGGTCTGTTTTGTTTATCTGGTTGGTCTTGTATAACCAAACAAACGAGACAAACCAAATAAACCAGATAACCGTCTGCTTTATCCTGTTAGGATGGCCGGCTCATGGCGTCCCGCATTGCACAGATCAGAAAGTCCGTACTGACCCTTGCCTTACCAGTCACGGTCAGCAGCCTGCTCCAACGTACCGAGGGCATTGTTGCCGTCTTCCTTGTCGGTGGTCTCGGCGCCACATCCATCGCGGCCGTCGGGCTTGGCCAGTTGCTTGCATTCATGGCCACCACCCTCGTCTCCGGATTATCGGTGGGTGCAAATGTCCTCGTTGCCCAACTCTGGGGCGCTCGCCGCACCAAAGACGTCGGGGAAGCCGCCACGCATCTCCTCGGATTGGCCGCGATCGTGTCCTGCACGCTCATGGCACTTGGCTGGTCCCTGAATCGTGTCATCATGGAACTGTTAGGCGCGGAGAACGACGTCATCACATTGGCCCTTCCCTATTCGAACCTCATCTTTCTGGTCATTCCCTGCGCGATCTTCCTGCAGGTCCTCTCTTCGATTATGCAAGGCACCGGAGACACTAGAACTCCGATGTACGCCTTGATTGCGGTGAATCTCTTGTATCTGTCAATCGCCTACCCCCTGATCTATGGACTCTGGGGCCTCCCTGCCTTGGGCATCACCGGAGCAGCCGTGGCAACGGGTCTGGCAGAAGGAATCGGCGTGGCCTACCTTCTCTGGGCCTGCCGAAAGATCTTTAAGACATCACTGCACGTCCGACGAGATCTGTTGCGCTCCACCTGGCAAATCGGAGCGTCTGTCTCCGGGGAACGGATGTTTCAGCAAGCAGGCATTCTGCTCTATACAAAAATCGTCCTCGTATATGGCACAGTCACCTACGCCGCACATCAAGTCGGCCTGTCGATCGAATCCTTGTCGTTCCTGCCGGGATATGGCTTCGCGATCGCGGCAGCCACGATGGTGGGACAAAGTATCGGTGCGGGGAAATATGTCCGGGCCAAACTCGAAAACTGGGAGGCGAACCGGCTCGCCGGCATCACTATGGCCGCAATGGGGGTACTCTTCTTTTTCTTCCCCTACATGCTCCTGCGCGCCTTTACCAATGACGAGGCGGTTGTCGAACTTGGGACGGTATTCCTGCGCATCGTCGCGATCTTACAAATTCCGCTCGCCCTCACCATGGTCCTGGCTGGATCATTGCGTGGAGCCGGAGATACCCGGTTCATCATGTTCACGACAACGATCGGTATGTGGGGAGTCCGCCTGCCCCTTGCGATCATTGCAGGTCCGTGGCTTGCGCTCGATGTGCTCTTCGTATGGACCGCGATGATTGCAGACTGGACAGTTCGAATGGGACTTCTGCTTTGGCGCTACCGTTCGGAACGGTGGAAAGCCATTCAGGTCATGCCCTGAAATGGACGAGACTCACTCGACATGCAAGAACAGATTTGTTTCTCTAGTCTATTTGGTGTGTGTGGTTGAATGAGATGAACCAGTTTTGTCCCGCTCACATCTTCGAGAAGCCCTGTCCACGGACAGGGGGTTTTTTTATCATCTTCCTTATGGTAAGTTACTCCATCAATTACCGGGGCATAGAATAGAGCCTGCTAGCCAGAGACGAGCCTGGTTATTATTCTGTCTAGACGACAACGGCAGCACCCAGAACCACCACATTTGAAGGGAGATTATGATGAAAACGAAAGCAATTTTCTATCACGCGGGCTGTCCAGTCTGTGTCGCCGCCGAGCATAGCGTCGCCAACGCGCTCGATCCGGCAAAATACACCGTGGAAAGCGTCCATCTCGGCACGAGCAAGTCACGGGTGAAAGAAGCGGAAGCCGCCGGGGTCAAGTCTGTCCCGGCGCTCGTGATGAATGGCGCGGCATTTCACATCAACTTCGGCGCGGGTATCGATGCCTTGAAGTAATTCCCGCTGACAACTGACGGCCCAAAACACAGGGGGCGTGTCTCACGACACGCCCCCTTCTACTTTTGCCCCAATGTACAGAACTGAGCTGCAGCGTTTTCGCAGGCTGTTCAGAAAGGCTGTCCAGCAAGGCCGCAGCAAGCGCAGAGGCGAGGCGTACGCTTCGGTACGTTGAGCCTCTAAGCACCGCGAGAACGAAGCTGGCGGCCTTTATCAACAGCCTGCTAGCAGTTCGTTGGTCTCGTGTCTACTCCCGTTCCGATGGTCACCTCAATTCTCGCAACCCCCTTCACATTGGCGCACAGATCGCCCAGTCCGGGGGTGATTAATCGAAACGGCCCACCTTTCGATTCCGGAAATGGCGCGCCATCGAGCTCATACACCAACACCCCAAATGCCTTGGCTTGCTCCAGCGTGAGACAGGCTGAATAGTGGCCGTCTCGCGAATGTATCGTCACATGATCGGCCTTGATCGCCAAGGCTGGTACATCCAGCAGGGCCTTGAGGCGAATGCCTTTGCCCTGCATACCGGGCATCACAGTGGAAATCTCGAGCTGCTGTTCGGCCGACAACGATGCGATCGCGGCACGATCAAGCGAGACAGGCTGAACCACCGCCCCCTCGATTCGCACCACCCCGGGGCCGGTTCGATCCCGCTCAGTGACGGCCTTGATCACCGCCGTCAGCATGTCATTCAGTGGCGTCGGGATGCCAAATTTCCGTCCGATCTTTGCGACATATCCATTCAAAAAATCGATCTCGGTTGGCCGACCGGCCTTCCAATCGTCATACATCGAGGTATGGATATCTCGAATCTCTTGGGTCCAGCGCACCACCTTGTCCGCCATATCGGTGGCTAACGGCACCTTCACCGTGGCCGCCACCGCCACGACTTCACCCACGATCTGATGAATGACCCGCAACATCTCCGGATGGTCCAGCGCCTTGGCCACTTTGTCGTCGATCAAGACGGTCAAGGGATTGAACACGCAATTCCAACACATCTTCTCCCACTTGCTGCGCCGGACATCCCCGGTCAGCTGACAGGGAATCCCGGCCTGCTTGAACAGATCCGCGATGGCCAATAGTCGAGCGCTCTGATACCCCATCAGTTCCCCGATTGCCACAGTTCCTCTTTTATAGTGATCGATGACACCTGGTTCAGCGATCTTGGAGTAGATATATGCGATACCACCCACGACACAATCCCGATGAAAGCGCGCGATGATACGGTCTTCGGTATCGACCCCGTTCTGCAGGGTCAAGATGATGGTCCGATCGGTCATGACCGGTTCGATTTGAGTCAGCACCTCATCCAAATCGTAGGCTTTGACGGAGAGAATAATCAGGTCCGGCTTCGGAAGCTCTCGCGGATCGGCGGCGGCTGGTGGATGCACGGTGAAGGAGCCCTGGGCACTGCGGATCGTGAGGCCATTGTGCTTCACGGCTGCGAGCGTCTTGGGCCGCAGCAGGAAAGACACGGGGAGATTGGCTTTCGCCAACTGTGCACCGAAGAACCCACCGACCGATCCAGCCCCCACCATAAGAATTTGTTTCATTTTTCACCTCATGGAAATAGAGGAGGCGTACTATACCACGCAGATTCGTGGAGTCGAAATGCGGTACAATCCGCATATTCGATCATGGCCACTGACAATCAGATTCTCCTCGCTCGCACCCATCTCGCCTCCGCTCAGAATGTCACGATCCTCACGGGAGCTGGCATTTCTGCCGACAGCGGCGTGCCGACCTTTCGCGGAGTAGACGGCTTGTGGCGCACCTTTCGCGCGGAGGATCTCGCCACTCCGGAGGCCTTTGAGCGGGACCCACGACTGGTCTGGGAATGGTACAACTGGCGGCGTGAATTGATTGCCACGAAATCGCCGAATTCCGCCCACAACACGCTCGTGAAGCTGGAACAGCGATGGACCGATCGCATGTGGCTGATCACGCAAAATGTTGACGGGCTCCACCGTGCTGCCGGATCACAACGCCTCTCTGAGATTCACGGCGATATTTGGAAGGTTCGCTGTACGGGCTGCGGGGTCATCTCTGAAAACCTGGAGATCCCCATTCCCATCCTGCCGACATGCCGGCTGTGTCATGCACTGCTCCGGCCACATATCGTCTGGTTCGGGGAATCGCTCTGGGAGGAAGACCTACGCCGCTGTGATCAGGCTATCCGTAGCTGCGATCTCCTGCTTGTCATCGGGACATCGGGAGTCGTCTATCCCGCTGCAGGCTTTGCGTCAGTCGCGAAGCACGTCGGCGCCCTGGTCATTGAGATCAATCTCGAGAGTACCCCGCAGTCAGATCTGGTTGACCTGTCGCTGCAAGG
>DATNCR010000183.1:0-4154 GCA_035607135.1 Nitrospiraceae bacterium | reverse complement strand
ACAGGCCACGAAGCACGAGCGATGGTAGCCGCGGCGGAAGAGGCAGGTCTCTTGCTGATGACTGCACAGACTATGCGCTTCGAATCGGCGATTCTCCTGTTAAAGGATCACTTGCCGGAGATCGGCCGGCTCCGATATGCCACCTTCACCAGTCGGATTGAAATGAAACCCGGGGCTAAGGTTTGGTCAACCACGGCCGGTAAGCGTGGAGCGCTCTTGGAATTTGGGATTCACCTCTTGGATGTGGCGTCCTTTCTCACAGGCGAGGAGGTGGTCGCCGTCCGCTGCGAGCTTGACCAAATCCCGGCGATAGCACCGGATACGATGGCGATTGTGCAGGCCCAGACCACGAGCGGCATACATTGCGTGATGGACGTCGCACGAGTCGTAGCGGGAAGGGTTGCAAGAACGGAGTGGGTGGGAACCCAGGGACAGATCTCCGCTGATTGGTTCCACCATCGGGTGACGGGTGTCATTGGGGACACGGCTCCCCATGAATGGGTCGTTCGCCCGCAGCAGACCATCCTTGCCACGCTCCGCGCCTTTGTCCATGCCATAGAGACGAATACTCCGCCGCCTATCACGGGGCGGGATGGATGTCGCGCCGTCGAGGTGGCCGATGCCTGCTACCGTTCGGCAGAGCTTGGCGGGGCTACCGTCACCGTCTCTTCCCTCCGCTAGCAGGATGCTGAAAAATGGGACAGGGTAGCTGGGACGATCCCCGTGCTCGCGCAACGCGCGGCCTCAGAAGGCCCTCGTTGGACGCGCGCATTTGGGATCATCCCATCCACCCCTTAAAAAGGGATAGTTTGCTGCGGCCTTGCTTGGGACAAGGCGCGTCCCGGGGCGAAGAGGCTGTCTCGGCAGACTCAGGGCGGGTGGGTGATACATCCGCCAGGGTTGGGCGGGTGAGATGTGTGGCCTTTTTGAGCATCCCGCGATGATACTCACTTTGTACTCTCGATCATATTCCTAGGTATCGGCGACAATGTGCGTATCGGTTTCCTCCACCCCTCCTATCTGGTGGATCTTTGTGATGACCATATCGGAGAGAGCTCGTTCGTCCGCGACACTGATGAAGAGAATAATGTCAGGCCGACCAAAGCAGGAGTGCGCTTGTTCGACGCCGGTAAGGCGCTTGACGGACTGCAGCACATCTTTTGTCTGTCCGGCTTTGACCTTGATTAGGATGTAGGCTTTCGTTGCCATTGCGTCCTCCCTCTTAGAGTTATGGCGCGCTACCCGGCATCTCTCGCCGCCGTTGCGCAAACACCTGATGCATGTTCTGTCCTCGTTGCTCCAAGGCGGTGCGTGCCTTTGCAACAAGGTTCCTCAATAAACCAAAATCCGCCAGACTCACGTTGAATTGGCGAAAGCCAGGCGCCAACCGTTCTCGTTGATCGATCGCCATGGCGTCCCACTGTTCACCGAGTGATTCAAGCACATCCGATGTCCAGCCTGTCGATTGGAACTGAGACCGGATACCGTCTGCACCGCTTCCGGCCTTTGCCGCCAATGCTTGGCTCAGAAATGCTTGGACGGTCGGATCACCGCTCTTCATAAACACTGATTGAAATTGAATGACTACTTTAATGACGTGATTGGCCTCAGGAGTATCCTCGGGCGGAAGCACATCGGCATCTTGCAACATGGCGAGGACGGCCATCGAAGCTCCGACTGGTCCAGATGAAATGTTCGCACGGCCAGGCACCTGGGCCCAGAGCGAAGTGCCAGACCCCAAGATCAGTCCACCGAGAAGAACATATACCGGCATGTGGGTGGGCATCATCATGTGTGAGGCACGTTCCAGGAGGTTCGACCGGACGCGGCGGGACACAAGCATAGGGGGGGATTATATAGAAGGGGAGGAGAGGGTGCTAGCCCACATCATGCATGACGGTTCTGCTGAAAACGCGGGTACGCGGCGAGACGATCCTGTATGGAAGAAAGCGGGCTCTCGTTCGGATTGAGGTAATCACAGCGAGGAAATAGAACCATTAGTCTGCCGTCTCTTGCAGTTTTGATTGCAACGATTCGACAGGATTCCTATAATCCTCCAGCCCCATGCGTTGGACGGGAGTGACCCATGCTTGCAAAGGTGTTGAGCGCTGCACTCGTCGGTATCGATGCGCATTTGATCGAGGTGGAGGTCGATATTGGAGGAGGGCTTCCACAATTCTCGGTCGTCGGTCTCCCGGATGCTACGGTGCGGGAGAGCCGCGACCGCGTGCGCTCCGCGCTTAAGAATACGGGTTTCCATTTTCCGGCCAAGAAAATCACCGTGAACCTCGCTCCTGCAGGAATTAAGAAGGAAGGGTCCGGGCTCGATCTGGCGATTGCGCTTGGAATTCTGGTGGCAGAAGAAGTCATCGCGCCTCAGAATGTGCGAAACTGCGTCTGTGTCGGCGAACTCTCGCTGGACGGGCACATTAAGCCGATTACCGGTGCCTTATCGATAGGGATCGCCTGTCGGTCCGACTATCGTCTGCTCTTGCCAGCTGAGAACAGCCAAGAAGCGTCCATCGTGGAGGGTGTCTCGGCCTATCCACTCCACACGCTTCCAGAGGCCGTGGCTTTTCTCAACGGCACGGTGTCACTGACCCAGGCTCATGCAGACCGGGACCGGTTCTTCACCACGCGCCCGGTGGAGGATGATGACTATGGCGATGTGAAGGGACAAGATCATGCGAAGCGCGCTCTGGAGATCGCTGCAGCCGGAGGGCACAATCTGTTAATGGTGGGGCCGCCTGGTTCCGGGAAGACCATGTTGGCCAAACGTCTTCCGACTATTTTGCCTCTCATGGAGCCGGAAGAAGCGATTGAGACGACCCGTGTCCATAGCATCGCCGGACAATTACCGGCCAACCATCCGCTGCTGACGGTCCGTCCTTTTCGCGCTCCACACCACAGTATTTCTGATGCCGGACTCATCGGGGGAGGGACGGTTCCTAGGCCAGGGGAGGTATCACTGGCACACAACGGTGTGTTGTTCCTGGACGAATCCCCGGAGTTTCGCCGCCCCGTTCTGGACGGATTGCGGCAACCATTGGAAGACGGACATGTCACTCTGACCAGGGCCAGCGGCTCGCTCCGCTATCCTGCCCGGTTCATGTTGATCGCCGCGATGAATCCCTGTCCCTGCGGATACTATGGGGATCGCACGCGTGAATGTGTCTGTACCCCGCACCACATCCGCCGCTATCGGGCCAAATTGTCGGGGCCGCTTCAAGACAGACTCGACATTCACATCGAGGTTCCGCCGGTCGCCGTGAGAGAATTGCACGATTACGGTCCAACGCCGGAAAGTTCGGCCACGATTCGCTCACGCGTGCTGGGGGCACGCGAGCGGCAGCTCCATCGGTATCGTCAAGACGGAATTCACACGAATGCGCAGTTGAAGCCACGGTCCCTAAAACGGTACTGTGGTCTGGAGACTCCGGCTCAGGAGCTCCTAGAACAGGCGCTGACCAAACTCGGATTGTCTGCTCGGGCCCATGGACGCATTGTGCGTGTGGCGAGAACGATTGCCGATCTTGCGGGTTCTGATAAGATTGAACCGCTGCATGTGGCGGAAGCGATTCAATACCGCAGTTTCGACCGCCGGATGGAGTTGTGAGGATCCCCTGTGTGGGCGACCATGAAAGTCTTTCTCTGGTGGTTCATTGTCGGTTCGACCATGGCGCTGGCCGTGATCATGCTACAAGGCGGCATTCGCGAAGCGATGCAAGCTCAGGGGTCGGTGTGGGAACTCAAATTGGTCGAACTGCTGACGACCATCCTCGGAGGGGGGCTGCTTGGCGGCTGTGTCGCGTTGATATTGAATCGTATCAAGAAATCATAACGGGCAATTTTCATATCGTAGTGCAATGAGGCGATACATGGACGTGGAAGTGGGTTCGAATCTCTACCGCAACACTGACGGCATGATTGAAATCGAGGGTGTCCCGCAGATTCAAGTGGCATTGAAACCGAAGACGGGTGACTTACTCGTGAACTTTGCGTTGTTCGATGCCGTCGGAAAAGTGACGGCAAAACTCGTCGATAGCACGCTGATGATCAACGAACGACGTGCCTACGAGGTGAGCAAGACCTCGAAGAGTCTGCGGCTCACACATCCGGACTCGGGGGTTGTAATCTTACAGATCGATGTAAAA
>DATNCR010000172.1:0-9166 GCA_035607135.1 Nitrospiraceae bacterium | reverse complement strand
GGCCAGATGGGTTACATGATCATGGAATGTGGATTGGGCGCGTTTTCTCTCGCAGTCTTCCATCTGATCGCGCACGGACTGTTCAAGGCGACCGTGTTTTTGAACTGTGGCAACGTCATCCATAAGGCCCGGCAGGATCCTCATTTCCCCCACCATAACCATCAGGAGGAGGAAGAGAGCTTCTCCCGTCTCACCTGGTCAACCGGTTTCGTGACGACGCTCTTCATTCCCCTGCTGATTCTCCTCGTCATGCACGGCGTGTTGCATATTCCACTGCTTGAGTCGCAGGGCACGGTGATCTTTCTGTTCTTCATCTGGATCACCTCCTCGCAGGCCATCATGACACTGACACGATTGAGGACCGTGGCCTCGTGGAAAGTGTCGTCCGTGATGCTCCTGACCCTGCTGTTCGTCGTGTTTGTCTATCTATTCGCCGTGGAATCGTTTACGGCATTCCTCTACCCGAACCCGCAAGAGGTTGCGTCCTATTTCAAGGCGGCCGAACTCCCGTATTGGTTCTTCGACCTGATGATCATCATGGCGACGCTGACGACGATCGCCGGATGGTTCTATCTCTACATGCGGGCCCATGGGCGTAGTGTCTGGATGCCGTCGTGGGTCGAGGGGGTGAGGATTCGCTTGTACGTCCTGTTCATGAACCGGCTTTATGCGGACGAGGTCTATCAAAAAGTGGGCGGGGTCGCCGGACGACTCCTGGACCGATTCGACAAAAGCGTACGAGGATGGTCGCGGTGATGGATGGTACCGTCGCTTCATGGCTGCTGGCAGGCATTCCCCTTCTGGGAGCAGCGTTCGGCTTCGCGGTCTGGTCGCGACCGCACTATCTCAGGAACTGGTCGGTGGTCCTGTCGATCCTGAGCCTCGTAGCGGCTGTCGGCATGTCTAGATCCCTCGTGACCTCACCGGAAAATCTGTTGCTGGTCTATCTCCTGCCGGTTGCCGCCTGTGCATCTCTCCTGGGACAGCCGATTCACAAGAATCTGCGACTGTCGTGGATCACCACCTTGCTGTTTCTCGGACTGGGATTCGTCATCCTGACGAGCCAAAACGTCATGGGGCAGGTGTGCTTGCTTGTGCTGCTCAGTTCACTCATCGCGTTGCTCTACCGCCACCATACGCCATTGTGGCCAATTTCCTGGTTGGGGATCGGCGCCTATGCACTCGCTGCTGGGTGCGTCACGATTTCGCTTGTGGTTGCCCCGCCGCTCTCTTCCGTCGCGTCCTTGTTGGCCTGCGCAGTTTTATTGCCGCTTATGCCGTTTCACCAGGGACATATCACTGCCCTTACGCGGCTGCCCGGCGGCCTACCTTCGTTCATCGTGTTGCTCTTCCCCGTGATCGGACTGCACGGCGCAACATCGGTCATGCCGACAGTCCCTGACGCGGCAGCCTGGACTGTAAGCCTACTTGCCCTGGCAGGCACGTTCTACGGTGCGGTTAAGGCGCTGGCACAATCGCGTGCTCGACTCCTCTTGTCGTACAGCAGCCTGTCGTTCTACTCGATGCTCTGGTGGTTTGGTGCCTCGACCAATGCCACGACACCACGTGCTGCGGTCTTCGTCGGGGCAGTCGGGTTCACCACCAGCGGACTGCTGCTCGCTTGGCAGGTCATCCGAACGCGCTATGGAGACGACGTGGACCCGCAATCCATCAGTGGGTTGGCAGCGACTATGCCGCGCTATGCCGTGCTTCTCTCGCTGTTGGCCTTGGCTGCGATAGGCCTGCCGCCGTTCGGCCTCTTTGCCGGTTTCATGGGCCTACTTCTGTTGTCCAAGATTTCCTTCTCCATCGCGATCGTCATCATCGTGACGGCCTGGCTTGCCGCTTCATGGTACATCATGGGCATGGCGCAGCAGTGGCTCTTCGGAACGCGCCGCTACGATTTGCGGTACACCGATCTGCTTCCGGGCGAATTGGCTTCGCTCACGATCCTCGTTGTGGTGTCGCTGGCTTTGGGCGTGGTCCCGACCCATCTGTTTGAATCGGGCACGCTCACGACGGCAACCGGCGCCATCACGGAATTGTTTGTATGGAACAAGTAGAGAACCGACCCGACATCGAAGCGAGGCGAATGGAGTTGCGAGGGATTGTCCATCTCGCAGGCGAAGTCGTCGCGCAGTATTGGCCGATGCGGACTTTCGTGCACCATAACCCGCTCCATAGCCTTGAATACCTTCCGTTCGAGGAGACCGTCCAGCGCGGCAAGCAGTTCTTGGGAGGCAACGGCTACCTGCCCAGCCATCAGTATCGCGCCTATCTCAAATCTGGACGCATTCGACTCCAAGATCTGGACGCCGTGTTAAGACCGCTCGCCCGCCAGGAAGAGGTGCGCATCGGATCGTATACGCTGAAACACGGCGATGTGTTGCGCGCCTGTCTGGCCGAAGGACTCTGTACGCCTATCATGGAGTCACTTGATGCAGCGCTGCCGGACCCCTCGTATGAGGCGGTCGAGCGAATTTCGGCAAAGCTGTCTTCTACTCTTGCGGTGCCGGACTTGCGCGAGAGGATCGACAAGATCGTAGCGAGCGATCAGGCGGCGTTGGGGCGCTGGCTGACACTCTCGCACTGGTGCGACGACACGTTCGGCACACAGGTCGTCAGGCAGATCAACGATCAATTGATCAGGTGGTGCGAGGCGTTCTTGGACGAAGACCATGCGGCCTGGCCTATGCCGGAGCGAGAAAAGGGCCTCTACGGTGTCTGGAAAGCGCTCGCCTGTCACGAATGGTCTCCCTGCGGAATCAAGGACAGCTGCAGAAAGATCGCACAACTTCCTGACCATCCTGAAGACGCGCTCCTCGACAGTTTAGATGCACTCGGCATTCCAGCAGAGCTCCGGCAGGATTATCTGTCGCTGCAATTGACCGCACTGCCCGGTTGGGCCGGCTTTATCAAGTGGCGCGGAGAGGAACGGGAGTACCCGTGGCAGAAAGCCTATCCTGCTGGACTCGTGAAGTTCCTGGCCATCCGACTCTGGTACGCGCGCGAGCTGGTTCAGAAGACCTGTCTCGAAGAACTCGGCATCGAAGGGCGCTACAATGCCGTAACGGCTTACATGAGGAGTTATCCGGAAGAATATTATCTGAGACGGCAAAGGGTCGCCGGCCGATTGCCGGCCCTCTACGCCGAGGAAGTCGATCGGCTGCGGCACCAGAAACGAAACGGCTGGGGCAATGTGATCGAACGCTACCGAACTGAGGTCGTCCCGCGCCAACTGGCATCAGCCAGGCGTGGGATGGCGAAGAGACTGCTGGCGTTGGCTCAAGCGTCCGACATCGATGCGATCGCACTCGCCGACAGCGCCCCCGATGCCCTGAAGCAACTGATCGAGTGGATAGAGGCTTTCCCCGAATCGGACCATGGGCCGCTGTGGCTCAAGGCCTTTGAGACGGGCTATCAAGAGCGTCTGTTAAGTCAGATCAAGATCTTTTCTCTGAACACAAGCAGTAATGTGGCGTCTCCGCCCCGTCCCAATTCGCAGTCGGTCTACTGCATCGATGTGAGATGTGAGCCCTTCCGGCGCCATCTCGAATCCACCGGTCCGAACGAGACCTTTGGATTCGCCGGATTTTTCGCTGCATTTATTCGATATCGGGCCTGGGGAAAGGAACATGACACCGAACAGTTTCCGGTGATCATGCGTGCCAAGAACCAAGTACGAGAAATTCCCCGAAGCTATTTCGACCACAAGGTCACGAAGTACGAAGCCTGGACCAAGTGGTCACAGGCAGGCCACACGCTATTGCACGATCTAAAGGAAAACGTGGTGACGCCGTACGTCATGGTGGAATCGCTTGGTTGGTTCTACGGCCTCCCCATTTTCGGTAAAACGTTGCTGCCGGCCCTCTACCGGCGCTGGACATCCCGGTTGCAGCGCTTGTTCGTGCCTGCGCTGGCCACCACACTCACCGTCGAGAAGCTGGAGCCGGCCGAAACCGCTAAAATGTTGGTAGCCGAGCAGCAGGCTCTGGTCACGAAGGCGCTGACCGAACGGGTCGGGCTGCGCCGCTCGCGCATTACGCCTGCACTGGTCGAGGGGTTACGGCAATGGGCTTTGGGTGACCCGGGCGAGGCGGAGCCTGCATTGATCGAGACAGCGAACCAAGCAGGCCTTTCGAGCGAGGCAATGCGCGGCATTGTCGAAACCTTGCGCCGCAACTACAAGCTTAACGCGCGGTCGACTTCCCGCCAGAAGGAACGGATTACACGAACCGGCTTCACGCTCGAAGAACAGGTGCTCACTGTGGACACGGCCCTGCGCATGATGGGAATGATGAAGAACTTCGCACGGATCATCCTGTTCTGCGCTCACGGCAGTACATCTGACAACAATCCCTACGAATCCGCCCTGGATTGCGGCGCCTGCGGCGGAAATGAGGGCAAGCCGAACGCCCGCGTCCTTGCGATGATGGCGAACAACCAAAAAATGAGAGAACGGTTGGCCAAGGTTGGGATTGACATTCCCCCAGATACGCACTTTCTCGCCGGCCAGATGGACACGACAACCGACGAGGTACAACTCTTCGACTTGGAAGACGTACCGCCAACGCACCGTGCAGACTTAGCCCGACTCCAGGAGGATCTGAAGAAGGCTTCCGCGCTCACTAGCCAAGAACGCTGCGGTCGTTTTCCAGAGATGCAGTGGACCATGGACGGACAAAAGGCCGAAACACTCGTCAGACGACGGAGCGCCGACTGGAGCCAGGTCAGGCCTGAGTGGGGTCTCTCAAGCAATACGGCATTCGTGATCGGACGGCGCGAGCTGACAAAGGGCCTGGACCTAGGAGGACGTGTTTTTCTTCATTCCTACGACTATCGGGAGGATCCCAACAATCGTCTGCTCGAGGTGCTGTTGACCGGTCCACAAGTCGTAGGCCAATGGATCAACATGGAACACTACTTCTCCACGGTTGACAATGATGTGTACGGCAGCGGCAGTAAAATCTACCACAACGTGGTGGGGCGACTCGGTATCATGTCGGGACCCTGGAGCGATCTCCGGCTTGGATTGGCCAAGCAAGCCGTCATGAATGGCGAGGTGCCCTACCACGAACCGATGCGGTTGCTCACTATCGTCGAAGCGCCGCGCGAACGGATCGACAAGCTGATCGCGCGGCACGACGTGCTGAAACACTTCTATCACAACGAGTGGGTGCACCTCGTCGCGCTGGAACCGGAGGAAGGTATATTGTATCGTTATCGGCCGACGAGCGAATGGGCTAAACTGAGCGGGCTAGCGGAGCCGGAATGGACCAATTCACCAAGGAAGGAGATCGATTGTGGGTCCGTTGACATTGCATCCGATGAAAGAAATTCGTGTGATTGTGGCGGGAGAACACAGGTCGTTCGTGACCGGGCTGCTGGATCAGGTTAAAGCGACCGGCTACACGATCATCGGCAACGTGTCGGGGAAAGGCCATGGCGGCGTGCATCAAGCGCACTTCATGTTCAGCGAGCAGGAAAGCCTCGAAATAATCATGACGGTCGTCCCGGAAGAAAAAGTGAATCCGATCCTCGCCGGACTCAGGCCGCTGTTCGATCGACACTCCGGGGTTCTATTCGTCACGGACGTCTCGGTCAGCCGGAAGGAGTATTTCGGGAAAAAAAGCAGCGAGGTTTGAACAGCTCGTGTCGCTGGAGCTGCGTTAAATATGCCCGTAGAAAAGTGACCGAGGATCGGCTATGCCGCAGTTAGCTGCTAAGGGATGAACAGAATGAGTAAAGAAGACGAAGAATCCCACATCGAAGCGAACGTGAAAGTCATACAAGGATACCTGCTCAGCCAATTCAAAGGGTTTGAGATTATCGACAGGGAAGATCTTGCAATCTCCTATACGTTTACCGTCTCCAAATCTCCAGATGAACGCTACCTATTAAAGGTGTCATGGACACAGCTTTCAGATCGAACCAACACCCCTGAAAGAACGAAGCAGCGTCTTGTCACTGACGATGTCGCGGGGAGGATGAAGGGAAAGTTTCAGGGAGAGTCTTTCTGGTGGGGCAAGCACTAAGGCATTCCGAAGGGAACGGCACCCCCATCTCTTGCGGTTCGTGACATCCCGTATGTTAGATGGGAAGCCTGTACTGATCTTCCTTGGGCATATTTTCCACAAACCCCACAGCACGTTGAATGACTTTATCCAAATCATTCCCCGTCGTGTGTTCCTTGACGAAACAGGCATAGGCTCCGTTGAGTCTGGCCAACTCCCATATCCTGCGCTGTGTCATCTGTGTCAGTACAACAACCGCAACCTGCGGCCTGCTGGCGTTCGGAACGAGGTCTACCAATAGTTGGAAGCTCGACTGATCGGGCAATGCAAGTTCGAGCACCACGCAATCAAACTCCCTAGACCGATAGAGTGCTAGTCCTGACTCACGGTCTTGAGCTTCTACAATCAGGTAATCTGGGGAGGCACGCTTGAGTTGATGTACCCAGTAGGTACGCTGGTTCTGGCTCCCATCGATGAGGAGAACCGACGTGGAGGGAATCTCGGAAGTCGGGTACATAACAGACGCTCAGCTTTGCAAAGCAGCCAATTAGAGCAGGCGGTCTGGGTCAATACAAGGTAATGACGGGAAGTCCTTCTCCCTCGTGGTAACCAGAGAGGACGGCGCGCAGCAGACCCACGACTTGTCCTACAGGGATCTCTTGAAGGTACTCTCAGACCTCGATGAGAGGTAACTTTCTCCAGCCTTGACGCTCCCCGCATTCAAGGCCCGTCTTGCTCTTACTTGACACGGAACGGGTGCCCCATACAGTTTGCCGTAAAGAACATGATGATTGAGCGACACAACCAGCCGCGTCTTCAGCATTACGTGAAACGATTGGTACAGGAACCGACCCATGCATGAGGCACTTGGTGAACTCGTAGGCCAATCGCTCCGGTAATTCGCCCAGGCGACACTCCGAGAGACGTGGTGGGGGAAAGAACATGATTGGGTAAACCGAAATGTCTTCGGCTATCTTATCAAGTACTGTACCCCTGGTGGCCCGCAGTATGATGTGGCTCAGATTGGAATAGAAATCGGTGTTCTCAACCGCCAGATTATAAGAAGAACGGCGTTCTGTGAGATGTGGTTATCTGAGGGCAACCCGGGGCCACCTGTTGAAACTCTTGATGGCATTGCTGAACC
The DNA here is from genome assembly GCA_035607135.1 of Nitrospiraceae bacterium. Lineage (GTDB taxonomy): Bacteria > Nitrospirota > Nitrospiria > Nitrospirales > Nitrospiraceae > Palsa-1315. The sequence goes on along the minus strand of DATNCR010000172.1, from coordinate 2,008 downwards.
AAGACCCGTTGCTCGCACCCCTCCGTTCGCCATTGGTCTGATGTTTCCGCTTCGACGAAAGCTCCTTGGCTCGATCGGCAGCATCTTTAAAACGCGGATTCGTTTGAGCGATACGATGTAATAGGGTTGCCGCTTCTGCAATCTGCCCGACCGATTCGAGGGTCCGCGCGAGAAAATACTGCACATCGATAACCTCTTCCTGAGATACCGACTGATCGTTCAAGGCAGCGCGGAACGCCTGAATCGCGGCCCCATGATCTCCCAGAGACCTGTGGCAGAGTCCAATCTGTGCTTGGGCTTTCAGTCGATAGGACGGACTCTTGCCCGCTAGTTCGAGCAGATAGATAGCCTCTTTCGATCGGCCTTCCTTCCTCATCGCTACTCCCTTTGCATAGAGGAAGGGTTCGGGGGTGTCGATCGAACGCGTGGCTGTGCGTTCCGGACATGGACTTTCCGGCATCCACTGCGGTGAGCTGGGTTGCGGAAGGGCGGCATCGATCTCGGTGGTATCTTCCGGAACGTTGACCAAGACCGTGAGTTCTTCTCGGGCCGCAAGCGGGAGAATCCTGCCTTTACTTCGCTCGAACGCGGCCTGAGCGACGAGCTTGGAGGTAATGACCGGCGCCTGCGCTGCAAAGCCATAGGTCAATGCAATATCGCACACCTGATTGATGAGACGAGGATTGCCTCTCGTCAAACGATGCACCAAGGCACAGGCTTTATTCGTAAACAATGAGGGATGTCCGCCGGCAACGTTTAACCGGTGACGAATGCAACGCCCCGTCTCCGCCTCCGAAAGCGGTTCCAAGTGATAGTCGACGACAATCCGCTGAGCAAACTGGGTCATGTCGGTCCGCTGCAGTAAGGTGTGGAGGTCCGGCTGGCCGGAAAGGATGATCTGCAGCTTCAACGTTTTTCCGTCGTTCAAATTGGACAGGAGCCGCAGTTCTTCGAGGAGCTCGGTACCCAGACTCTGGGCCTCATCGATAATGAGAATCACCCGTCGGTGCTGCTTGGATTCCTGAATCAGAAACTCCGAGAAGACATGATAGGCCTCAACCGGGTCCAGTTGCTTTTGGCTCAACCCGAGGGACAGCAGAATCCAGGGCAGGAGATGTTCAATATCATAGCGCGCGTTCGTGACGAGACCGATCGAATGCTTCTCTCCGTGCTCTGAAATAAGCTTCTGCAGGAGCGACGTCTTGCCCATACCAGGCTCGCCGGTGAGCACCGTAAACGCTGCCTCGTTGAGAAGGCCGCATTCCAAGATACTGTAGGCCGCACGATGCGTGGAGCCAGGATACAGAAAGTCGATATCCGGCAGGAGCGCAAAAGGTTTGGTCCGAAGATTATAAAATGACTCGTACATTCAGCGTTGCCTTCCGACAGGAGGTTAGAATCTAGTGCGAGAGCAGCGGGTGCAAGCTAACAGGGGTTGCGGCCATGTACCCAGCCGTGTTCAGCACCGTTTCCAACACGGGACGGGAATTCTTCACCAACGACCTAGTAAACTTCGGACTCTCCCACAAGTTCTGTTGTTTCCCCTGAGCCATCATGTTATGCGCAGGATAGTGTGGGAAAGGGGTGCTTGGCTATTCCTCAGGAGATGGGGGACCTACCCGAAATGGTGGTATCGCAAAACACAACAGGGCTGATCCCCAGCCTGTGCCGCCGTGGGAGTGGCGGAAGAGGAAATAGCGTGAGTAAGGCAGGCTTATTTCTCAGCGTTGGCGCGCTTGGGATCAGCCTGCGTAGCTCTCAGCGGGACCATGATTTTCGGGCTGAAATAATTTATGCCTCTGGTGCCCTCCACTACCATCATTGGAAACCTGTGAATACGCCAAAACGCTGCCATAGCTTCCAGTCCCGTGAAAGCGGTAACCCGTTCTTACACCTAAGACCAATATCTGCGCAGCCAATTCAAGGGGGTTTGGATTTACCGAAAAGCGAGATGCACACCGCTCTCATATATGTTTACCGTGACGAAATCGTCAGACGAATAATACAA
>DATNCR010000019.1:0-5998 GCA_035607135.1 Nitrospiraceae bacterium | reverse complement strand
ACATCTAGTATCGGTGGTTACCTTCATTAGTGAATCAATTTCATTTCAGCATTTATGCGACCCAGTAAACTAGGGATCTTCATAGGCCTAATGACGTGCTTGTGATCGTATAGGTACAGCCTGGCATCATGCGAGGTGGCTGATGATACCGTTTACGGCACCTGTTTGTGGCTGGGTTGGTCCCACCTCTTCCTTGTCGAAAGGCGGAGGCCTGTTCAAGTTTATTTCGAACTGATGCGCTGGGACCAGACTCTTGATAACGACGGGTTCTTCGTGGCGGGTTGAGGCGATAGCGACGGGAGCGCCGCCCATGCATTTCGGACCGCTCACTTACATGAGTTCTGTCAAGGATTTTGACGCGGTCTTATGCGACTTGGACGGAGTCATCACGAAGACGGCGGCGTTACATGCTGCCGCCTGGAAGCAATTGTTTGATAATTTTCTTACGAAACTGGCTGCTCGCACGGGATCTCGCAGTAGACCATTTCATCTCAAAGAAGATTATCGGTTATATGTGGACGGCAAATCGCGAAACGATGGCGTGAGAGCGTTTCTCGAATCGCGGGGCTTGGCTCTTCCGGTGGGGTCCTCAGACGATTCCTCGGACAAGGAGACGATCTTTGGATTGGCGAGAAAGAAGGACGAATACTTTGAAGCAGCCCTACGGGAGAGCGGCGTGGTCGTCTATCCCGGCACTGTCCAGTACCTGCATGTAGCCAAGGCCGCTGGCTTGAAAGCTGCCGTCGTCTCGTCGAGTCATCATTGTCGAGAGATCATTGACGCGGCCGGCTTGACTGCCCTGTTTGAGGTACGTGTCGACGGCCAGGAGATCGAGCGTCTGCATCTGGCTGGCAAACCCGCTCCAGATGCATTTTTGGAAGCGGCACGCCGCTTAGCTGTGCTTCCCAAGAACGCCATGGTGATTGAAGATGCCCAGGCCGGGGTTCAAGCGGGACGGGCCGGAGGATTCGGCTTGGTGATCGGAGTGAACCGGGGGGATCAACCTGACATACTCCGGCAGCATGGCGCGGATATAGTGGTCGATGATTTGGCCGAATTGTTGCCGCCCGGCGAAGCATTATAACGGGTCTGGTGCAGGCGGCCAGGTCATGCCATCCGACATAGTTTTCTATTCATGGTGATCCCATGATTCATCGACCTCAGTTCCATCCACCCCCTCATATCTACCCTCCCGACGAATGGAATCTCATCGAAAAACGGTTTATGCCCCAACTGCTGGAGCAAGACGAGACCATGTTTGCGCTCGGAAACGGCTACCTTGGAATGCGAGGGTGTTTCGAGGAAGGGGGACCGATCGGTCAAAACGGCACGTTCATCAATGGCTTTTATGAAGGCTGGCCGATTGTCTATCCCGAAGAAGCCTATGGGCTCGCGACGGCGGGGCAAACGATTGTCAATGTCACGGATACCAAGATCATCAAATTGTATGTGGATGATGAACCGTTTTGGCTGCCGCATGCCAATGTACGACAGTTTGATCGACGACTCAACATGCAGGCCGGGACGCTTGATCGTGACATTCTCTGGGAAACGCCGGCTGGGAAACGGGTCCTGATCAGCTCGCGCCGCCTCGTCTCATTTGAACACCGACATCTGGCGGCTATCTTCTACCAGGTCACCCTATTGAATGCGGCAGCGCCTATTGTCTTGTCCGCTGAAATGATCGCGAACGAGCCGGTTCCGCGACGACCCAATTACGATCCCAGACAAGCCAAAGTGTTTACTCAGAAAGTCTTACAGCACCGACTGAGTTATGCGAAAGATCAGAGAATCGTCCTCTGTCACGCCACGAACAAGAGCGGCCTCAGTCTTTCCTGCGCCATCGACCATGTACTCGAGACGACATGTCCGATGACATGGGCAACCCATTATACGGAAGATGCGGGTCAAGTCGTCGCCACCATCAATGCCGAGCCCGGGCGCCCGATTACGCTCGTCAAGTATATGGGCTATCATACGAGCCACACCGCGCCGCCCGAGGAACTCTGTGCCCGCGTGGAACGGACAATGGATCGGGCAGTCGCCGATGGGTTTCCCGCTCTCCTGGCGAGCCAAAAACGATACCTGGACGACTTTTGGCAACGAAGCAACATAACGGTCACGACGAATCCGGCACGAGCGCAGGCTTCAACGACAGCGGTCCAGCAGGCTATCCGGTTCAATCTCTTTCATATTCTGCAAGCGGCCGCTCGGGCCGAGAATACCGGTGTGCCGGCAAAAGGCCTGACCGGAGGTGCCTATGAAGGCCACTACTTTTGGGACAGTGAAATCTACGTGCTCCCATTTCTGATTTATACGGCCCCGCGCATTGCGAAGAATCTCCTGCGATTCCGTCATGGCATGTTAGATCTGGCGCGTGAACGGGCACGGCAGTTGAATCAACGAGGGGCGATGTATCCGTGGAGGACGATCAATGGTGAGGAGGCATCGGCCTATTATGCCGCCGGAACCGCGCAGTACCACATAAATGCCGACATCATCTATGCCCTGAAAAAATACGTGCAGGCGACCGGGGACGAGGAATTTCTCTTCGAAGAAGGGGTAGAGATGTTGGTGGAAACGGCTCGATTGTGGCTATCGCTCGGATTTTACTCCCCACGCAAAGGAGGCCAATTCTGTATTCACTGCGTGACCGGCCCTGATGAGTACAGTACGATGGTCGATAACAATACCTATACCAATTTGATGGCGCGCGAGAATCTTCGATATGCGGCGGACACAGTAGAAAAGCTACGGGAGCAGCGACCGGATTTGTTTACGGCATTGACGCATAAAGTTCGCCTGGATCTCTTGGAAGTGTCGGAATGGAAACGTGCCGCCGAGCATATGTACATTGCATTCGATGAACGAACCCAGATTACACCCCAGGATGACCAATTTCTGGACCAAGAACCGTGGGACTTCGAACGGACCCCGCCCACAAAGTATCCGCTGCTGCTCTACTTTCATCCGTTGACGATCTATCGGTATCAAGTCATCAAGCAAGCCGATCTCGTGCTTGTCATGCTGCTGCTCGGTCATGAGTTTTCATCGGATCTGAAACGACGCAACTTCGAGTTTTATGACCCCATCACCACCGGAGACTCCTCCCTCTCTCCTTGCATTCAAAGCATTATGGCCGCCGAGGTCGGCGACATGGAAAAAGCGTTAGAGTATGCCAGGGTGGCGACCCTGATGGATTTGGGTGATGTGGCAGGGAACGTCAAAGACGGGTGTCATATTGCCGCGATGGGAGGAGTCTGGATGGTATTCGTCTATGGGTTTGCGGGCCTGCGCGATTATCATGGTGAACTGCATTTTCGACCAACCTTACCGAACGTATTGGACTGCCTCCGATTTGAGCTCATGTTTCAAGGGCAGATTCTGGAAGTCCATATTGGGCAGGAAACTACTCAATACACAATGAAAACTGGCAACGGACTCCAGCTGCGTCATGATGGGAAAGAAATTCTTTTGTCACCCGAAGTGCCGACCGTCGATTGTCCAAATCGGAAACCCTCGGAATGAGAGCGCTCTCGCTGATGATGAGACAAGGACTCTTTCTATTCTTGCTCCTAGTGCTGAATACTGGACCCACCTATGCGGAGTGGGTGTGGATTTCCTCTGCCCAGACTGATGGTGGATATGATGTGTATGTTGATCGAAGTACTATTCGCAGAAAAGGGGACTTGGTGAGGATTCGGGTCCTGTACGATTATAAGACCATCCAATTATCCTCAGGGTACCCATACTTATCTAACCGGACAGAGTTGCAATCGAACTGCGCGGCAGCACTCCAACGACGGATTGAGGTCATCTGGTTCTCGGACCATATGGCAGAAGGTAGTGAGGTTTTCACTGCCTCGCTCGAAAGTAAGTGGAGCCCCATTCCGCCACGAAGTATTGCGCAATCTTTATTCAGGGTTGCCTGTAGCAAAACATGAACACCTGACGCGATGACCCCTCACCATAAACCAGCACCTTGATGCGGGAAAGCAGGTGAGCTGGTCACCGCATGCTGAATCGCTCTATCCAAATCCTCGCCCGTCGTGTGCCGTTTGACAGAAACCAGATGCGGTCATGCTGGGGGATTTCCTAGTCGGCTGCGCGTAGTTCCACTGTTAAGCTGATGTTGAGATCAGAAGCGCAAATGAATTGGGCCTCGGCTTGGACTGCCTATGCCATGCCATGGAGGGAGAGCAATGTGACATGGTAGCTGCTTGATCTGTTGGTTGTCTGGGCCGCAACTTGGAGGAGGTCATAATCTTCTTCAACGAACTCCACAGCGAAGTTATTGGGCTGTATCTCGAGCAGCAACACCTCGACACCACAGCCCCCGTCCCAGCCACGAAGCGCCTCGTTCAAGTGCTGGGAATCGTCGCGGATTTCGAATGGGCAGGCCGCGAGTGAACGGGACAGTAAAAAATGGAACTATCCCGAGCGAACCCCTCTGTGAACATCTGATCCAAGAATTGGTTCGCTTGAACCGCAGTGATGATGGTGTACTGATGGGCACCTATCACTGCAGGGAATGCGGGGAAGCGATTATTTACCTCGACTTATCCCCGCCCTTCTCGAAAGGCGAGAGTAAGCCAGATAGCTTTTCCCAAATATTCGCCGAATGTGTGCGTCTGGTGAAAACAGGCATGCGCACTCTGAAGCGACTTGAGACGCACGACTACTGAGGAAGGCACAAGCCGTGTAAGACAATATCTCCGACCTAGCAATGACCCCGTGCCCTTGTTCACAACCCCTCTGAGAAGTTCCGACCTTGATAGCCGAGCGACTAGCCGCGCAGCATCCCTGCGAGTGCCTTGGTTGGCGACTCCAGCTGATTGAATGTCAGGTAATCACCTCTGCCCATACCAGGTTATAACCCAATTCCCATGTGACATCGTGCTGTCATGATGTGTGCGCACACGAGCACTTCACTTCACCCGGAGGTTCTGCGCCATGAGACTCATAGAAGAGGCTGTGGTTGAAACGCTGCGGAGACGCGGTCCCTGCTACCTCGAAGATGTCACCACATCCCTTCCCCATTTCAGTTGGGGAGAGGTGTTCCTCGCCGTGGATCGGCTGTCGCGGGACGGATGGGTTTCATTACTCGACCTCGGTTGCTCGGCCTACCAGATTACTCTCCGCCCACAGCGTGCGCCCCTTACTTCGGCGACAAATCAGCAGAGGGCGCAATCCAGTCTGGTGTTGTAGAGAGGATGCACTGAGGTACGCGACTTCAACGGCAGGAGGGAAGGTATGTTGCCGACAGAGGAGATGTGTTTTGTGATCGTGACTCGACCGCCGCAGCATGTCGTGACGGGGACATACTATATTGGCAAGGACGCCGTCATCACCGAGATGAGTTGGCAAGCGGTCAGGTTCCGCAGCTATGCCGATGCAAAACAATTTGCCGCAGGGAACCGCATCGCATTGAATGGATCGACCTACATCAGCATAAAGAACGTGACAGACTTAGAATTCCATTATCAGCAGCCGTTCGATAACTCAGGTCAGATCACGAGGAACACATGATGATGACTACGAATCAGATGGCTGCGCGACAAGATAGACCGATCCAGCCGAGGTCGTCTGAGACCGTCCTCTAATACGCCCAAAATGGCCCTGTGCCTAGCACGGAGGTTTGTCCGCTCAGGCCGACATAGATCGTCCTGCCAAAAAAGAATGGCAGCCCCCAGTCAAACACCCCCGGAGCAAATGCTGGTCCGCCTATATTGCTTATAGCGGCATTCCCGGCTTGCAGCAGGGGCCTGGGATCGACGATCTGGAAACTGACTGTGCTTGAGGGAACCCCTGACAACTCCGTGTTAACGGCTGAGAAGTTTAAAGGAGCAGCCGGGCAGTACAGAAAAGATAAACACGACGGGATCGACAACGACGCGTCACTGAAAAACAGGCTACTGGAGCCAGAATCGATGATCCCCACATTCTGCGTGCTGACGCCCGGACTGGGATGAAACCGTGTCACGATGTGGCCCGATGC
>DATNCR010000149.1:0-4315 GCA_035607135.1 Nitrospiraceae bacterium | reverse complement strand
CGGCTCTATCAGGAATTGGCGGTGTATGCAGATCGTGGCGACATTACGGAAGAAATAGTCAGATTGGACTCGCATATGATACAGTTTGAACAGACGCTCAACCGTACAGAGTCCGTAGGCAAGACTCTTGATTTCCTGCTCCAGGAAATCGGACGGGAAGTTAATACCATTGGCTCCAAAGCCAACGATGCGGACATTGCAGGTCATGTAGTTCAGATGAAGGCCGAACTGGAACGGATTCGCGAACAGGTCCAAAACGTCGAATGAATTCAGTCACTGCAACAAGCCCCACGGCGCCGGCCTCAGGCCAACCACGATCCTCAACGGATCGACGGGGAATCCTGTTTATTATCTCCGCCCCTTCCGGGACGGGCAAAACGACGCTCTGCAAGCAACTCACGGCGAACCTTCCCGGCCTCTGGCATTCAATTTCCTATACCACGCGAAAGCCGCGGCCGGGCGAAGAACATGGGCGCGACTATTACTTCATCGAAGAACCGGCATTCCGAGACATGATCGAGCGAAGTGAATTTGTCGAGTGGGCTCATGTCTACGGACATCTCTACGGGACGCCGCGGAAAGCACTCACCGAACGGATCGATCAGGGGATTGATGTCCTTCTGGAGATCGATGTGCAAGGGGCGATGCAGGTCAGAAAACGATTCGAGGATTCCGTGTCGATCTTTATCCTTCCTCCCTCGATGACCGTGCTCCGGTCCCGACTCCAAACCAGAGCCTCCGATACACCGGAGGAAATTCAACGGCGACTGCACAAAGTGAAAGAAGAGGTCTGGAGCTACCGGGAATACGCCTATATCGTTCAAAACGAAGACATCACCAGATCGCTTCGCGATCTGGAAAGCATCTTCTGGTCAGAACGCTTGAAGACGAAACGATTGAACATGGCCTGGCTTGAGACCAATTTCATTCTTGACGATGAACAGAAAACCGGAGATCGCAAAGATCTTCCCTAACCTAAAGGAGTACTGGACCCATGATCGACATGTTGAGACTCTTACCACAATATTCACCAGACGAGTTTGACTCACGCCACCGGCTGACGATCGTCGCAGCCCAGCGGGCCAAGCACATTTTGCAGGGCTCACGTCATGCTCCCTCACGCTTCAACAAAGAAACGACCGTCGCCCTCGATGAAGTCCTCCGGGGACAAGTCAAATATCTTGTCGGGCAAGAAGCGCGTGATGCCTCTAAGGAAGCGAAGCGTGGCAAGGAAGGCGAGATGGAGCGTATCGCCGTGATGACTGGCGACGATGCCAAGGAGATCAAGAAAGAACTGAGCGTCTATGTCGACGATTCCCCAGCGCCGGCAGCGCCTGAAAACGAGGAGTAATTGGTGGAACTTTCCGGCTCTATAGGGCCGATATTGATCGGGAAGCGGATTGTACTGGGCGTGACGGGCAGCATTGCGGCCTATAAGGCCGTTGCGTTGCTCCGAACCCTGCTCCGTGAAGGCGCAACCGTCCATGTGGTGATGACGCAGTCGGCCACGAAGTTCGTTACCCCGCTGACATTCGAAGTGCTCTCCGGCCATCCTGTCTCGACAGATCTGTTCGAAGCGCATCAGGAGATGAAACACTTGTCGTTGCCCGAACAGGCGGATGCGATTGTCATTGCACCGGCCACGGCCAATTGTCTCGCAAAGTCTGCATTGGGGCTGGGAGACGATTTACTCTCGACCATGCTCCTGACGGCACAGTGCCCGCTCATTATGGCCCCTGCCATGGACGGAGGGATGTGGACCCATCCATCTGTGAAAGAACACGTCGGGACATTGCGCGCGAGGGGAGCCATCGTGGTGGATCCGGAGGAAGGATCGCTTGCTTCCGGACAAATCGGCCAAGGCCGCTTGGCTGAGGAAGGCACAATCCTGGCAGCGATTCATGAGGCTCTGGCTCCACAGCGCGATTGGCAAGGGCACCGTCTGCTGGTTTCGGCGGGACCGACACAGGAACCGATCGATCCGGTGCGCTTTATTTCAAACCGCTCCTCCGGCAAGATGGGCTATGCCATCGCCGAAGCAGCCCAGGCGAGGGGAGCCCAGGTGGTCCTTGTCACCGGGCCTACAGCTATACCAACCCCGAAGGGTGTCGAGGTTGTACCGGTCGCGACGGCTGAAGAAATGATGAAGGCCCTGTCCACGCGTCTCGCATGGTCCACCGCGGTGATCATGGCTGCCGCCGTGGCAGATTTTCGCCCCAAACACCTTGTCGCGCAAAAAATGCGCAAACAGGGACGAACCGACCAGACCCTCGATCTCGAACAAACCACGGACATCCTGGCCTCTCTCTCTGCCAAACGGACCACACAACTCATGGTGGGCTTCGCCGCCGAGACCCACGATCTGATTGCCCATGCAAAAGGCAAGCTGACAGCAAAAGGGCTTGACCTCATCGTCGCCAACGATGTCACGACACAAGGAGCAGGATTCGGCAGTGATCAGAATGCCGCCATATTGATCGACCGGCAGGGGGGTATGAAAGAACTGCCGCTCATGCCAAAACGAGCACTCGCCGATGCAATCCTGAACCGGGCAATAGAACTATTTCTCACCAGACAATTCAGTCATGACCCCAAGCCGGTGGTGAGAGGACGCTAGCAGGCTATGGCTCAGAATCAAATCGCCACTGAGAACGCCATGGAAATCGATCGACTGGCTAGCCAGTTAGCCAAAGATCCACATTCCAAAGTGTTCATGCCATTGGCTGAAGAGTATGGAAAAGTCGGCATGTGGAAGGAAGCCGCAACCGTGCTTGAAGACGGCTTGAAATTATATCCCGGCTTCATTACCGCGATGGTCGCACTCGGACGTGCGTACGACCATCTGGGTCAGGCCAAGCAGGCGAAGGCGATTCTCGAAGAATCCGTCAAGCTGAGCCCAGAAAACCTCCGCGCGCATCGAACGTTGATCAAGATCTACACAAGCGAGGGGCTGGGTGAGTCGGCCCGGAAATCCTGCGCCGTCATCTTGGCGGTCAACCCCCGGGATGAAGAAGCCCTCTCCGTTCAAGCTGCCTTAGGTGGACCCCTCAAACAACCGCTGCAACCTCAACAGCCCAAGCCGGCGCCGCGGGTCACGCCCCAGGTTTCCAGCCCGACGGCCACTGTGCCGTCTGCTCCTGCTGAACTCACGGCTTCCGTCCAGGAAACGAGTACTACGCCGGACTTGCCGGTCTCAACGCCGCCTGAACCAAAGGTTGCTGACACCGACCTGCGTATGACAGCAACGGAAATGCTGGTGACAGCCCTCCGCTCGCACGATCAGACGAAGCAATCACTCGCGGAGCCCGAGATGGAACTCCCGGCACCTGACAGGGTCGAGACACCTCCTCCGTCGCCTCATGCTGAAGTCGTCGCCCAGCTGGAAAGCTGGCTTCGCACCATCGAATCGCGTCGTCACGATCGTGACAGCACGGACGACGAGTCGCACACCAAACCTTCCTAACAGTGTTGGTATGTTTGACCGGTCTGAGGCGGACTGCTACAATGCCGCGCGCAGGAATCCGTCCCGATGAATCGTCCACGCACTTCTAGTCTGTGAATACAAAGACATGCTACGAATACAAGTATTACACGGTCCGAATCTCAATCTCCTCGGGACCAGGGAACAGTCCATTTATGGCACCCAGTCCCTCGATGCCTTGGATTCAGCCATTACGAAGCTGGCAAAGGAATTAGCCGTAAAAGTGGACCTGCGCCAGTCAAATAGCGAAGGTGAACTGGTCACCTGGATCCAAAAGGCCCGGTCGAAATACGATGGGATCATCATTAATCCGGCCGCCTATACCCACACCAGCATCGCCATCCGCGACGCCATTGCGGCAGTTGGCCTGCCGACGGTTGAGGTACATCTGTCCAATATCCATCAGCGGGAAGAGTTTCGCCATCGGTCCCACATCGCGGGAGTCGCCATCGGACAGATTTGCGGCTTGGGTCCGACCGGCTATCTGCTCGCACTCCGTGGGCTGCACGACCATCTGACCACATCGCTGCGCGAGAAGAAAACGGCTGCACCGGCGACATCGCGGCGGACGGCAAGAGGAACCAGATCATTGAGGAGCAGGTCGAGTGACCGCGTACAGTCTGAAGGGAGTATCGAGTGATTTCCACAACCGATTTTCGCGGCGGCGTGCGGCTTATGGTCGACAACCAGCCGTTTTATATCGTCGAGTTTCAGCATGTGAAGCCAGGCAAGGGCGGGGCCTTCGTGCGCACCAAGCTCAAAAGCTATCTGTCAGGCAATGTCCTGGATCGAACTTTCCGATCCGGAGAACGGTTCGAAGAACCGAAACTCGAT
>DATNCR010000124.1:0-5225 GCA_035607135.1 Nitrospiraceae bacterium | reverse complement strand
ACTCCTCCGTCGACTCCTCCTCCCAGCCCGTCGACAGGAAACCTGACACTCACATGGACAGCGAATGGGGAACCTGATCTGGCCGGCTATAAAATCTACGTCGGCACGGCTTCCGGCACATATAATTTCTCTGGATCGCCGTTCGTGACAGGAAAAGTCACGAGCTATACTGTCGCCAATCTTCCAAATGGCCAGACCTATTTCATCGCCATGTCCGCCTACGATAGTGCCGGCAATGAGAGTGTGCTCTCGGCCGAAGTCAGCAAAAGCCTCTTCTAGCGACCGCTGAAAATCGCTGCCAACTGCGTTCTCGGCTCCTCAAAATCCTCAACGTACCCCAGAGGGTACGCCTCCGGTTTTGGTTCGCCTCGGGCCTTGTTGGACAACGATTTTGAGCGGTCGCTCTATTCCAACTACGAAAGCATTCGACAGAATGCTCAAGTCGAAAATCAAACTTTGTTCTCAGTCGTCCGTCTCCTTGCGACGTACCCAACGGTGAAAGAGCTGTCTTGGCAGCTCGGGGTGGGTGGGTGAGAAACGGTACGCCTCAGTCGCCGAACTCCCTGCGGCCTTGCTGGAAGACAGTTTGAGCCACCGCTTTATGTAGAGACTTGTGTGAGGCTGATTGTGTTAAAAATATCCCGACAGGCTGATCAAAACGGTCATCCAACAAGGCCGCAGCCGAAGGTCACACCGCAGGCGTACCCTCTCGGGTACGTTGAGGATGGGACCGAGGTGAGAACGCCGTTGGGGGCCGTTTTCATCAGCCTGTTAGGATTTGGCGCAGCGGAAGCCCGTGTAGCTATTGCGCGTTTCGGGAGGGAGTTTGAACCGTCCGTATGTGAGCAAATATTTCGGTAGGTCGGACCATGACCCGCCGCGTAACACTTTGAATTGGCCCTGTTCGGGTCCTTGAGGATTTCGTTCAGGCGAGACTTCGTAATAACTCACGGCGTACCAATCCCGCACCCACTCCCAGACATTCCCAGCCATGTGATAGAGCCCGTATGGACTCTTGCCCTGCTCATAGGATTGTACCGGCATCAAGACCTGGCTATAGCTGAACCGCGCACCCAACGCGAAATTCGCCAAGTCCTTGCGAGGGACCTGATTGCCCCAGGGATACAATCGTCCATCCGTTCCTCTAGCCGACTTCTCCCATTCCGCCTCTGTAGGAAGGCGCTTTCCCTTCCACCGACAAAAGGCATCAGCGTCCGACCAGTCCACGCCAATCACTGGACGATTGCGAGTCTGCGACAGATCTCCATCGTTCCATTGCCAGGGCGCGGGACGGTGTGTGGCAGCGAGAAACTCCGCGTATTGCGCGGTCGACACCTCATGAAGATCCATCGAAAAGCGATCGAGCCACACTCGGTGCATAGGACGTTCATCCTCCAACGCCTGCACCCCGTCCAATCCCATAGCAAACTCACCGGCCGGAATCTCCACCATCGGAGTTTCAGCTGGTGCCGCCTGTTCGACCGGTCTATCTTTTCGCAGACGTTCAAGCTGGGCTTGGGAGAACTCAGGACATGCAAGCATCCCGATCAAGAGCAGGAGAAAGAATGAGATTACGAGCGAAAACCGCATGACGCAGTAGCATACACAAGCAATCACCATCGTGCGAGGATCATAAGAGATCGGTGTTGACGCTCAAGAGGAAACCGGTGCAGCGTGGGTAGGATGCTCAAAACGGTCATCCAACAAGGCCGCAGCCGATGGCCACACCGCAGGCGTACCCTCTGGGGTACGTTGAGGATGTGGTGAGGTGAGAACGCAGTTGGTGATCGTTTTCACCATCCTACTGATTAATGGATGATGCCGCTGACAACCCAATGCCGATCATCCACCACATCAATCATCAATCGGCTCATATTCATCTCCGCCAACTGCGCCGCGACTTCATCTTCGGTGAACGATGCCAGCAGGGAGCGGTAAAAATCACGGCGCAAAATCTCCGGCTCCTGTGCCGCGTAGCGATCCACAATGGCCTGTGCCTCTTCGGGCGAGTCCGGTCTGAGTAGATCCATTACGAGCACAGGGGAACCCGACTTCACCACTTGCCGAAGCCGATACCAAAGCTGCAAGGGATTGGGCACATGATGCAACAGACTGTTGGACACTGCGGCATCGGCAGGTTCGGCCAGCGACACAGCCTGAAACCGCTCGCAGCGAAATGCAATCCTGTCGACCAGCCCCGCCTGTTTCACCGCCGCACCAGCCAGTCCAATCATCGGTTCAGATGCATCAACGCCGGTGATACGACAGAGGGGAATCGCCCGGGCAAACCGGACAGGAATGTCGCCAGGGCCACACCCCAAGTCGAGAATATGCCCCTCGGTGAATTCTGGGAAGTATTTGCGGAAGCGATCGATAAATCCTTGGTTCTCCTTTTCGAAATCTGCCCGTGCATAGGCGAGCACCTGCTCGGGATCATCCATGAGTTCAGGCTCAAGTGTGCGTTTCATAGATTCCTTGCTTTCAGCAACCAGCCTTCAGGAGTCATCCGATTTCGCCGCTCAAGGCTGATGGCTGAGAGCTAGTCTGTTTGTTCAACGACCACTGCATCCCCCGGCCGTACAACTCCTTCAACAAGCACTCGGGCATAGAGCCGGCTCCATCCTGGATTCATTTTCTGTGAGACCCGCTTGAAGTCACCGTCTCTAAACCATCGTGCATTCTTATCACAGGGAACCGTATAACTCAGGATCTCGATCCGGACATCTGGTCCAATCTGGAGCCGGGCACCCAATTTCAGTTTCTCCCAGTCTAGTCCGGCGAGCGTCAGGTTTTCTCCGGAAGAGCCTGCCTCAATCGAATGGCCTTCGTCCTGCAGGCGCTCGATGAGTTCTTGCGAGAATAGACAGACGGCCCGATCGGGCCCGCCGTGATATTTGAGATTCCGTTGCCGGTCACCCAAGACTCCGGTGGTCGCGATGACTGCCTCCAGCACCGGAAGTTTCGGCACCCCTCCGTCTGACACATTAATCTGATGCACGTGGGGGTAGGGTGGCCGTCCTGGTGCGATCATGCACTGGCTCCTTCGCAGGATTCCGCCATCAGCAATTCCAACGCCACCCAACCCTCTTGTTCGCGCCGTTGTGACAGCATGGCGCCGGCCTTGGAGAACGCCTCGACGATCTCTCTCTCTTGATCCAACAGAATGCCCGACAGCAAGAGCCGCGCACCACGGCTGACGTGCTGCGCCAGTTCATCGCATAACAACAACAGCGTCTGGCGATCGAGATTGGCAAGAACCAGATCCGGTCGCCATGCGCCGTGCCGATCGATATCCTCCAACGTTCCGCATCGAAATTCGAGATTGTCTCCAAACCCGTTCTCTGCGGCATAGTCTCGTGCGCAATCCACCGCCACAGGATCGCATTCCACGCCAAGGGCCGAAGCGGCTCCAAGCCGCAATGCAACCATCGCCAGAATGCCGCTCCCCGCCCCCACATCCAGCACACACTCGCCGCCGCCAATGAGATCTTCAAGCCATTCCAATAACATTCGAGTCGTCGCATGGTGGCCCGTGCCGAATGCCTGCTTCGGATCGAGCACGATCTCGATGTCCTGAGCCTGGAGTGCCACAGTCTCCCAACTCGGCCTGATCACAATCCGCCGACCGATCCGAATCGGCCTGACCGACTGAGCCCACTGCCGATTCCAATCCTGATCCGGCAATTCCTCAACACGAATATCGCGCTCGGTCGAGAGGTCTGGATCGAGTCCCAGCAACGTACGGCTCAGATGAACATGTGCATCCAGACTCCACTGTTGTTTCGGCCAATAGAGATGGATCACCCCGTTCTCCTCCCACCCGCCTTGAATCACGGGATCAGCCAGCCTGCCGAGTAACTCTGCCGCATCAACCGTGGTTCGAATCTGGACATCGATCCACCCCTCTGAGTTCATGATGGGGTAGGAGTCCGTTGAAAACTCTCTAGGTGCGCCGAAGTTTCATTTTTCAACACGTTTGCAATAACGATCACAATGGGGTGCCACACAGGATGCTCAAAAAGGCCAGACATCTCACCCGCCCAACCCCGGCGCGCCAAGACGCGCCGTTCCGCAGGCAAGGCCGCAGCGAGCGAAGAGGCGAGGAGGTACGTACCGCACTTCGTGTGGGCCTTTCGCCCTTTCAATTGATCTTGGCGAACGGAAAAACCCCTCCAGTGATTCAGATATCCGAGAGACATGCCTCTATACGTTGAGCCTCTGAGCGATGCGAGAACGAAGCATGGGAAAAGGCGCGTCTCGGCGCGCCGGGGTTGGGTGGGTGAGAAGGGTGACTTTTTCAGCATCCTGGCAGAGTTGACGCACTCTCCCCCATCCAGTAAGGTCCGCGCTATGCTCGAGAAGCAGCCTCTGACGCCAGTCACAAAAGCCCGTTCACTGATACGTCTGGTCGAGAAAATTGACCGCATGATCGCCCAGGCCACTGCCTCGAGCTCCGCATTCACCCGCTGGCGTCTCATCCTGTTCATCGTCGGAGCAATCTGCACCATCGCCTTATACAAAATGGGATGGTTTCAAACCGGCAATGGGGCGCTCACCGGCTTCGCCGTCCTGTTCCTAATTGTCGCCGCCTATCATAACAGGCTCGAAAGTCGCATGCATCGGCTTCGTCTCTGGAAGCAGATCAAGCTCGTGCACCTGGCACGTCTCCGGTTGGATTGGGCTCATATTCCCGCTCGTCCATCAAGCACTCCTGACCAGCATCCGTATGCCAAAGACCTGGACCTGGTCGGCCCCCACTCGCTCCTCCATCTGCTTGACACCACCGTCTCCTCGTACGGACAGGCGCGACTGGCGTCGTGGCTTCTTGCGCAGCCGCCTGGCTCAGACCAGTGGCTCATGCGCCGTCGCCTCGTGCAGGAACTCATGCCGAGATCGCTGTTCCGTGATCGGCTGGGGCTCGAGGCCCAGCTCATTGGCGAACAGGAAATCAACGGTCGACGACTGGAAGCGGTCCTGCAACATGCAGTCGGATTCCGTCATCTCACGACTGTCTTAGCCATTCAAACGCTTCTTGCCTTCACCACCATCGGGCTCGGGTTGGGTGCGCTGCTCGATTGGATTCCGGGTTATTGGATGTGGTCGTTCGCGGCCTATGTCTTGCTCTATTTCAAGACCGATCAAGGCGAGGAGTTATTGGAACATGCGGTGGGCGTGCACTTCGAACTGGAGAAACTGGGAGCCGTACTTGGGTTTATCGAACGACA
>DATNCR010000113.1:0-9399 GCA_035607135.1 Nitrospiraceae bacterium | reverse complement strand
AAGGCGTGGTTACGGCTGGCCGCATTCCCGAATTTCTCGACGAAGTAGGGGAGCATGGTTTCCAATACGCGTGGATCCATCGGTGTCGTGGAATGGTTGTCCAAGAAAATCGGCAGTTTCATCGTTCAACTCCTTGTGCCGTGGGGGACTGGATCGTAATCAGGGGTGTACCACCCATCATGTCTTGCAGGGTCATGTTATTGAGCAATTGGGCGATACTATCCTGGACTTTCAAGAGCGGTGTACGGATATGGCAATTTTCCCGCTGCATGCAGATCTCTCCATCCTTCTCATGTGAACAATCGGTGATACCTAATGGGCCCTCGATACTTTCGAGAATTTGTGCGATCGTAATCTGGTGTGCGCGTCGGGCCAGTACGTAGCCGCCTTTGGGACCATTGTGACTCTCGATCAGTGCGTTCTTGGCAAGGGTCTGGAGTACTTTGGCCAGCAGCTCGAGGGGGATGTTATATTCCTCTGCGATCTCCTTCGTATTCACCACGCGCCCAGGTGTCACGTCGCCGAACTGGACGGCAGCGATGTGCTGAAGGGCCATGAGGGCATAGTCGGCTTTTTTCGAAATCTTCAACATTGCTATTGCCGATCTCCAAGATCGGAGACTATAATGATCTCCGATCAATAAGGTCGGACTAAGGATAGCATGGAGGTTTCTAAGCTGTCAACAGAGTGAAATAAGGTTGGATGAGGCTGAGAAAGGAACGGGCAAATGGGCGGGACCAATCCCTATATTGAAAAAGCTGAATACGAGCTTCCTCAGCGAGCCTATACGGTCACGTTTATGGCCCCTGACGGTGGGGTGACGAAGATTGAGGTCGATCCAGCCAAGATCCCTTATGGCCCGACGGGGCTCCCGGGGAGTCTGCTGGATGTGGCCATGGGCAATGGGGTTGCATTGGAGCATGTGTGCGGGGGTGTCTGTGCCTGTTCGACCTGTCACATCATTGTGAAACAGGGACTTGAGAGCTGTAATGAAGGTACGGATGATGAGTTCGATCAGCTGGAAGAAGCACCGATGACCACGTTGCAGTCACGGCTCGGCTGTCAATGCGTGCCAAACGGGACGAAAGACATTGTTGTTGAAATTCCGGCGGTCAACAAGAACCTGGTGAGAGAAGGACATTAATTATACGTTTAATTATACGTTTCGGTTTTGATCTCTTTTCGATCATATCCAGTCTGCACGAGATAAGCCCGCAACGGTCGCACGAATCCTTTGACCCCGCTAAGCAGTGTTGTCACTCTGGGTCTGCCGGTGACAAGCGGTCGCAATAGTTTCACGGTCGCCTCCACGACCTCTTGGTCCATTCCATTTATCGCCACCGGCAAATATCGGAACGATGGGTGTCGCACGGCTAAGGCGAGTAGCTCATCGTGGTAGAGCCATTCATCCTCAGTCGGACCGACCGCAATCAGGATGGATTGTGGCAGTGCGCCCGATGCCGCCCGCCCTTTCAACATACAACGAATCGGGACCAGACCGGTATAGCGACTAATAAAGAGCAGATCTTGATCGAGTGGGAGGGGCAATTGGAAATTTCCGTAGGGGCCAGACAGCAGTAGCTCATCGCCTGGCTTGAGCCCATAGAGATAATTAGAACCGATTCCGTCCTTCACGCGATCGAAAACCAGAGTGAGCTGCCCATCAGGAGAGGGAGGTTCTGCCATTGAGTAAGCACGATTAAGAGGTGGTTTAGTGCCCACTGGTAACTGTAAGGAGACCCACTGACCTGGTTGGAATAAAACTCTCTGAATCTTCGGAAGGACAACCAATTGGCGAACGTTGGGTGTGAGATCCGTGATTGAGAGGACCGTTGCCGGTTGTGTGAGTTCCGCCATCACGATCTCTTACTTGCTCTCATACCAGAAGCCCGCTCCAGATGAAAGGGTGCGCGACAACTGATTCTGTACAACACTTTTACGCCCATGTTATAGATACCGACCTTTTCTACCATGACGCAGGGTCATTTTTATGAGTCAAGTCAGGGTCAGATTCGCTCCTAGCCCGACTGGTGTTCTCCACATCGGTGGGGTTCGCACGGCACTGTTCAATTGGCTCTTTGCGCGCCAGCAGAATGGCGTGTTTGTCCTCCGTATCGAAGACACGGACCAGAGCCGCTCGACCGATGAATCGATCCAAGCCATTGTTGAGGGAATGAAGTGGGTTGGGCTCGATTGGGACGAGGGCCCCTTCCGCCAGACTGAGCGTATGGACCTCTATCGAAGCCACGCAATGCAGCTTCTTGAGAAGGGGCAGGCCTATTGGTGCTCCTGCAAAGCCGAAGAACTCGACGCGCGGCGTAAGGAAGCTGAATCCAAGGGACTGTCGCCACGATACGACGGCCGCTGCCGTAATCGTGGCTTGACGAATCAGACCGGCGACGCGGCCCTGCGGTTCAAGGCTCCGCAAGAAGGGGAGACTGTGGTCGATGACCTCATCAAGGGGAAAATCCTCTTCGATAATTCTGTGCAGGATGATCTGATCATTCTCCGCTCGAACGGCTATCCGACATACAATTTTTCAGTGGTGGTTGATGATGCGCTGATGAACATTACCCACGTAGTGCGAGGAGACGATCATCTGACCAACACGCCGCGACAGGTTCCGATTTTCCAAGCCCTTGGGTTTTCAGTCCCTCTATTTGGACACCTGCCGATGATTCTGGGCTCTGACAAAACTCGCCTTTCGAAGCGGCATGGGGCCACCTCGATCATGGCCTATAAAGACATGGGCTATCTTTCGGATACCATGGTGAATTATCTCGTTCGTCTTGGGTGGTCACACGGGGACCAGGAAATCTTTACACGACAGGAGCTGATCGAGAAGTTCTCTTGGAGGAATGTTCAAACGTCGGCTGCCGTGTTCAATCCCGAGAAACTTCTCTGGGTGAACGCGGAATACATCAAGATTACCCCGCCTGCCCAGGTCGCACAGGCGCTCGTGCCTTTCTTGGAAGCTGCAGGATTACAAAGCGAAGTCCAGGCTGTTTTGCCAGGTTGGCTCGCGCAACTTGTCATACTCGTGAAGGAACGGGCGAAGACGCTCGTGGAAATGATCGATTGGGTGAGGCCATATTTTGGACAGGCTGTGACGTATGACGAAGAGGCAACCAGGAAATTCTTGACGCCGGCCATCGCGCCGATTCTCGGCCGATTGCTCACGCGTTTCGAGGCCTTCCCTGCCTTTTCGAAGCAGCAATGGGAAGAGGCCTTCAAGCAGTTGGTTGAGGAAGAAAAGATGAAGATGGGTCAACTGGCCCAACCGGTTCGCGTCGCACTGACCGGCCGTACGGCCAGCCCTGGCCTCTTCGAAGTCATGGAGGTGTTGGGGCGAGACCGGACGTTGTTTCGGCTACGCCAGGGGATCGATCGGGCTTCCCATGCAGGAGTTCGTTCTTCTCTCTGAATCGCACCGATCTTGACGAGACTGAGAACGGTATATTACTGTGGATGTCGGTTGGGGGATCGTCTAGCGGTAGGACGTCAGTCTCTGGATCTGACTACCTAGGTTCGATTCCTAGTCCCCCAGCCAAAAAAACTTTTCCTCGCCGTTCCCGCTCTACAATTCGCTGCCGTACCGCGCTGGGGGATCGTCTAGCGGTAGGACGCCGGCCTTTGGAGCCGGCTACCTAGGTTCGATTCCTAGTCCCCCAGCCACTTTCCTTTGCCCTCCAGGTCTCTATTTCAGCGATGCCAGATCGATCACGAATCGGAATCGTACGTCGCCTTTAAGGACTCGTTCGTAGGCCTCGTTGACCTGCTGGACGGGAATCACTTCGACATCGGATTCGATCCTGTTCTCGGCGCAGAAATCGAGCATCTCCTGCGTTTCGCGGATGCCGCCGATGACAGAGCCTGCAATCCGACGTCGATGTAGGATGAGGGGAAAGGGTTCCAAGGGAGTCGGCTCTTCCGGAGCCCCTACGAGAATCATGGTCCCGTCAGTTTTGAGGAGGTGCACATAGGCGTTGTAATTGTGCGGGGCCGAAACGGTATCAAGGATGAAATCAAAACGTTGCCGCAGCCTTGTGAACGTGTCGGCATGCGAGGTCAGCGCGAAGTCGGTAGCCCCCAATCGAATCGCATCCTGCCGCTTTCGTTCGGATGTACTTAACACGGTGACCTCTGTACCCATCGCTTTGGCAATCTTTACGGCCATGTGACCAAGTCCACCCAAACCGACAATTGCCAGCTTGTGATATTTGCCTACGCCCCAATGGCGCAGCGGAGAGTATGTTGTTATTCCCGCGCATAGAAGCGGAGCGGCCCCTGTAGGCGACAGGACCGGAGGGATTCGCAGCACATAGTTCTCGTCCACGACAATCTGCGTCGAGTAGCCACCTTGCGTGGGCTGGCCGTCTTTGTTGAGTCCACTGTATGTGAGGAGCATGCCGGCTTCACAATATTGCTCCAATCCCTCACGACAGGCATGGCAGGATCGGCAGGAGTCTACAAAGCAGCCAACACCGGCCGTCTCTCCCACATGGAACTGCTTGACCGCGTTCCCTACCTCCGTGATTGTGCCAACGATTTCGTGGCCGGGCACCATGGGAAAAATCGAATCGCCCCATTCGTCACGGGCTTGATGAATATCCGAATGACAGATGCCGCAATAGGTGATGGCGATGAGCACGTCATGAGGTCCCACATCTCGTCGCTCAAATACGAAAGGTTGCAGGGCAGCCTTGGCGGTCATCGCGGCATAGCCTTGGGTCAACAGCATAGCATGAGCTCCTTGCGAGAGGGCCTAGATCGACCGTGACCATATCAAGACGCCGTGGGATTGCCAACCACGAAACATGTGATCGAAGCCGCCGTCAAACCAGCGTCCTCGCCAGTCGTTGTATCGTGCTGCCAGTGGAGCTGTTAGGTGGGGATTACCGATTGCGACCTATATCACGGTGGACGACTTGGCCTGGGACTGCTGTCTAACTGTTTTGTTGTGTCTCTGTCTCGTCGTCTCCCTCCGAGGAGTCGGAGAGCGAGGTGTCTATCATGAGGGTGGGGCCCGGGACACGATATCGTTCCGCTGCCCAGGCACCGAGGTCGGTCATTTGACATCGTTCGGAGCAAAAGGGCCGCCAGGGGTTACCTTCCCAGGTGCTGGGTTGGTGACAGAGAGGACAATTCATGCTCGGCATTGTACCACGCTGAATCCAAGGATCGGTCAGCGATCAACTCGGACGGATGTATTAGCTGGTGGCGACCTGCAGTAATCGGTGGAGGCGGCGCTGATCGATCTCGGAGAGGCCAAGGAATTCGACGCCGAACTCCCCGCCTTCGCTCCAACGGACCGCGGCGGACTCGATGGTAATGGGCGAACCCAGATCGGTTGCCCGGATGAGGATTCTCACTGCTGAGCCGAGCTGAACCGACGACATGCTGGTGACAGCGCATCCTCCGGCAGAGAGATCGAACATGGTGCCTTCACGGATATCTGTCTTGTTGGTGCTGGAGAAAAAGATCTGCATGTCAACGGGGATGCGCGGATATTCTCGGCACTCAATCATTCAATCACCCATCCGGTTCGAGGTTTCTCGTTTTACCGACACCACATGCTCCCGCCAGTTAGGAGCCGCAGTGTTTTGCCATATCACCATGAGGGAACTTAGTTACCTCAAGAGTAGCAGGGATGCTGGGTCTGTAAAGGGGTTCCAACAGGTCGAAAAAAGAGGGAAGTTCTGAGAGCGTTCTGGCGAACAGGAGAAGATTGTCAGTCTGTTACCGGGCCGGCTGAGTTTTTTCGATCTTGGCCCAGGCGTCCTTGAGTGACACGGTGCGGTTGAATATCAGTGTGTCGGAGGCCGAATCTGGGTCTGCGCAGAAGTATCCCAAGCGCTCGAATTGATATCGTGCGCCGGGTATCGTCTGTCCCAAGCTGGGCTCAACCAGGCAGTTTGTGATTCGCTCCAATGAATTGGGATTGAGATAGGTCGTCCAATCGTGGTCAGGTGGTATCTTCGCCAGATCTGTCACCAATAGAGGGTTGTAGAGTCGGGCTTCCGCTCTCACAGCATGGGCTGCGGAGACCCAATGGATGGTGGACTTGACCTTGCGCTGTTCCTGTGAAGCCCTGCTTTTTGTCGTGGGGTCGTAGGTGCAATGGAGTTCGGTGATCTCGCCCGTTCTCGGATCTCTTGTCACTCCGACACACTTGATAATATAGGCGTACCGGAGCCGTACTTCGCGTCCTGGGGCGAGCCGGAAAAATTGTTTGGGGGGATCTTCACGGAAATCGTCTTGCTCAATATAGAGGACGCGCGAAAAGGGAACCTTTCTCGTTCCTGCCGACGGATCCTCCGGATTGTTGACCGCTTCCAATTCTTCCGCCTGGTCTTCGGGATAGTTGTCGAGGATGATTTTGAGTGGCCGCAGCACGGCCATAACCCGGGGTGCTCGTTTGTTCAAGTCTTCGCGAATAAAGTGTTCGAGCAGCTGCATCTCGATAATCGCCTCGCGCTTGGCTACGCCGATATGTTCGCAGAATGCACGAATGGCCTCTGGGGTATACCCTCGGCGGCGAAGCCCTTTGATCGTCGGCAGTCGTGGGTCATCCCAACCGTTCACCAATTTCTTTTCGACCAACTCAAGCAGCATCCGTTTGCTCATGACGGTATAGGTCAGGCTCAAACGAGCAAATTCGATTTGCCGGGGTCGGTGCGGTGCTTCAGCCTGTTCGACGACCCAATCGTAAAGTGGCCGGTGATCTTCAAATTCCAAGGTGCAGAGTGAGTGCGTGATTCCCTCAAGCGCGTCTGAGAGAGGATGCGCGTAGTCGTAGGCTGGGTACAGACACCATGTGTTCCCTGTTCGATAATGCGCTGCATGTCTGATGCGATAGAGGACCGGGTCTCGTAGATTGATATTGGCTGAGGCCATGTCGATCTTGGCTCTGAGGACGTGGGTTCCATCGGGGAATTTTCCGTCTCGCATGCCTTGAAGGAGGTGAAGATTTTCATCGATGGAACGGTCGCGAAAGGGACTGTTCTGCCCAGGCTGAGTCAGTGTGCCGCGATAGACACGCATCTCTTCGGCCGTCAACGTGTCGACGTACGCGAGACGTTTTCGGATCAGCTGCACGGCAAACTCGTAGAGTCGTTCGAAGTAATCAGAGGCGTAGAACATTCTCTCATGCCAGTCGAACCCCAACCATCGGATGTCGTCCTGAATAGCCTGGACATATTCAGGATCTTCGGTGCTTGGGTTGGTATCGTCGAATCGCAGGTGGCAGATGCCGCCAGGGGTGTTATTCGCTATACCGAAATTCAGGCAGATCGATTTCGCATGGCCGATATGGAGATAGCCGTTTGGCTCAGGTGGAAAACGCGTGACCACTCGGCCGCCATGTTTGCCGGCTGCATGATCGGCGGCGACGATGTCGCGGATAAAGTTTGAAGCACCAGACGGTTCAGACATGCGATGTCATTGATTCCCGGGAGATTCGCAACCAGATCGTTGCAGGCTGTTCTACCATACGCACGGCACAGGGGAGAAGTCCTTATCGACCTCTCAGAATGTGAAGGATGTGGGAGCGACGTGATGTGCTACGCGGTTTGATGAGTCGGCATCTGCATCACACTGAAGTCCTTTTGCGCGATCAGATGCCCTTCCATCCGGAGGCGGAATTCATAGCGCCCAGGAGCGGGGAAGACCAGCGAGGGGATATTGATCCCGAAATCGGAAATTTGAAGGCGGTCGCCGATAGCAATATTTGGGAGAGCGGCTCGGCAGACAAGCTGTTCGTTGTTGAGGTAGATCAAATCGATGTCGAAGTGATAGGTCCCCTCGGCATCGGTGAGACAGAAATAGAGTCCCATCTGTGAATGCTGGAAGGGAAAGCTCACGGCCTGTAGGTGCGTGAAGAGGCCAATGAGGCTTTTCTTCTTGGTGACGCTGTCCTCAATGACCTGGTCGCAGACCAAGAAGGCCTGCACGCTGGGTTTCGCGACGTCCGACATACTGCCATTGTACGGGAGTCCAGTGCCTTGTCAAAAAGGATGTGTTTTTCAACAAGGAGCCAGCTAACGGCGCCGGTTGTTGCGATCTTGATTGTTGGGAGTGGACACACAAGGAGTGAGAGTGTGGTCTATCGGGAAGCGACTATCCAATCGCCGCTGCGTTGCCGCGGCTCTCTGCGACATTACCGAATAGGGTGAGCACGGTGCCGATGCGGCAATAATGTGGGCTAACAGTCATGAGTTCGCCCTTGTGGGTATAGAAGTTTCCCACGGTGATGCGAATTTTTCTTCCCTGTATGAGCCAGACTTCGAACACCGTGTGTCCAGTTGTTCGGTCTGCAACGGTGACTGAAGGAGAGAGGTCTTGGACTGTTTCACTGCGGGCATTTACATTGATGGTGAAGCGGCCCGCACTATGCACCGAAAGCCTATTCCGTCTGATATGACCAATACGGGTTCCCTGTTCATCATACAGATCCATCGTCAGGAGCAATAACAAGGGGTCGGGTTGCGTTTCCAACACCAACTGTTCCTTGCCTTGAAGCTTGACGACGCCGTTTGTGTTTCGAAAGACGTTTGAGCCGACGTGTAGTTCGAGTCCCTGTTCAGGTTTCTCGATGTCGATCAGTTCAGGAGAGTCTGTGATGCCGATTGTATTGGATTGAAGCGGGTTGTTCATGTTCCACCATGAGTTTGTCGATGGGAAGAGGAGCTCGACAACCTAAGAATTCCCTCTCCTAGGGGCCCGCCGCACATATTTTCCGCAAGGTAGGCTATACCACTGTCTCTGTCAAGTCGTGATTGAATCAACGGTGCCGTGGCCGAAATATATTGTACGGAATTGGTAGGAATTGATAAATGAAAAGCCGCTGTGCTACTGTGCCAGGTCGATCCCACATCCTCGATAGCTGGTCCCATCGTCTAGCCTGGCCTAGGACGGAGCCCTCTCAAGGCTTAAACACGGGTTCAAATCCCGTTGGGACCACCAGCACTTACGCGATTCCCGAAAACGAACGTGACGCCAGCGTGACACGGCGATCTGGGGATAACTCCGGATCCGTCCGTGGCGTCAGCGGCCGTGCCTCCAACGCCTGGATCCCAGCCCGCAGATGACTGGGCGCCAAGTGCGCATAGCGGAGCGTCATCTTGATGTCGCGATGCCCGGCCAGTGCCGCCACCTCGGGGAGTGGCCGTCCCGCCTGGACCAGTCGGCTAATGAAGGTATGCCGGAGCGTGTGCAAACTCACGCCGGGCAACTGCGCCTCCTTCGCCGCGCGAATGACGGCCATCCCGACCTGATCCACGGAATAGGCCTGGCCATCTGGCTGCGTAAAGACGTGCGATCCCTGTCGCCGCTGTCGCTGGATGATCGACGTGGCCCGTGTGGTCAGCGGAATCATCACCGTCGCCTTCTTGGCCTTCA
>DATNCR010000112.1:0-10115 GCA_035607135.1 Nitrospiraceae bacterium | reverse complement strand
GGGAGGATCGTGGAGGATTTCAACGATCGTTGAGGGGGCTGTACCGGCTGACCGAATCGGAAGAAGAGGGACGAATTGGCCCGCTACTGGATAACCCGGATACGGCGGCGACGCAAGCGAGTGCCCGCCAACTGTTCAAGGGTCCGCTGGGCCCGCCTTCGGCGCCCGCGGCTGAGTCAACGCCTGCGCCATGAGTTGGGTGAGTTGATCGCGGAGGAGCGGATCGTGGATCGCGGCGACATGAACCGAAATTTCGGCAAGCAGTGCGTCGCTCATTGGTGACGCTGTCGCCCGAAGGGCCTCTGTCATCGCGGGTCTGTGGCCGGTTTCCGGCAGCTCTCCCACGCGAAACACGATGTCGGTGACGAGCTCTCCGCCGTCGACACTGTTGATGTTGTGTATGAGTGTCGGCTTGAGGAAGGTGAGCTGATGCAGCCATACACTGTTGTGGACAACGAGATAGAGTTTTTTGTAGCGAATCTGGTCAGGCCAAGTATTGGATGCGATAGGTTCCCCGACAATGGCGACCCAGTCACGGCGCAAGCGGCTTTCGAGCATCTTCGATTCGAGGCCCAAGCGACGAGCCACCCCTTCGAGGACGCTGGAAACAGAATCGATGGAGCCAAGTCGACGCATGACGACATCATAGCAAAAGCTGCCGCGGCAATCTGCAGTGAGTTCTCGGTCATGTTCGAACGGTCTTTTCTAGTCTATTCTGGACGGTGGGCTGGCAGGACGAAATTCTGGAATTGAAAGTCTGACGGCTGATGGGAAAAGAGAAAGACAGTTTTGCGAAAGCGATCGTCACCAATCGCAAGGCTTACCACGACTATTTCATCGAAGAGAAGTTTGAGGCGGGCATCATGCTCCAGGGTACCGAGGTCAAATCCATTCGAGAAGGGCGTGTCAATCTACAAGATAGTTACGCCAGCGTGAAAGGCGGCGAGGCGTTTCTTCACCACTGCCACATCAGTCCGTACAGCCACGGCAACATTATGAATCACGAACCTCTCCGTACTCGTAAGCTGCTGCTCCACCGCAAGGAGATCAATAAGCTCCTGGGCAAGACCCAACAGCAAGGGCTGACGCTTATCCCGCTCCGCATCTATTTCTCGAAACGGGGCCTTGCCAAGGTTGAGCTCGGGTTGGCCAAGGGCAAGAAGCAGCATGACCGCCGGGAATCCATCAAGAATCGCGAAGCCAGCCGCGAAGTGGAACGGGCGATGAAAGGGTCGCGGCGCGATCGATAAGCCCCTGCTCTAGTTATCCCACCTCACTCGAACCGATTGACCTCACGGAGTATTTTACGAAAGAATACCAGCGCGGTGTTTCCCTGTTGACTTAGTTCTAACTAGGATTATCATACATGGGATCACGGAGCTAGGAGATTGCGAACACGAACCCCCTATGCCGGACAGGCGAGGCTGCCTGGGGACCGTGGGGGAGAAAGAGAGGGTCCAATGAGAGACACGATGCCGTTAACCAATGTAAGAAACACGCAGGAGATGAAAGTTTATCAACCGGGCTCTCAGCACGTCGTCGGGGACGGATTCCATGTGCGGAATCTGTTTCCGAGTAACGATCTCGACCGAGCGCTGAGCCCGTTTATCATGCTGGACTATGCAGGGCCCACGTTCTATCCGGCGACGGATACCCCACGAGGGGTCGGCGAACATCCACACCGTGGGTTCGAAACCGTGACGATCGTGTATCAGGGCATGTTGGCGCATCGTGATTCGGCAGGCAATTCCGGGGTGATTGGTCCCGGCGATGTGCAGTGGATGACCGCGGCGTCGGGTATCGTCCATGAAGAGTTTCATGAGCGCGAATGGGCGAAGCGCGGCGGGACGCTGCAGGCGATTCAATTGTGGGTGAATTTGCCAAAATCGTCCAAGATGTCCGCGCCTGGTTACCAGACCATTGTGAACGAGCAGATTCCAGTCGTGCAGCTGGATGGGGGAGCCGGTTCGCTTCGTGTGATTGCCGGGTTGGTAAGAGGTGCAAAAGGTCCGGCCAGGACGTTTACGCCCATCGAATTGTACGATGTGCGTCTGCGCGCTGGACGTTCGATGCCGTTGCAGGTCCCGAAGGGGTACAATGTCGGTCTGTTGATCCTCAGTGGTCAGGCCTCCGTCGAGGGATCGCAGAGGTTATCGGAGGCCGAACTGGGCGTCTTTGTCTCGACGGGAGAGCCGGTGACGGTCAGTGCAGAGGAGGATGCCACGATTCTCGTGATGGCGGGCGAAGGAATCCATGAGCCAGTGGCTCGCTATGGACCCTTTGTGATGAATACAAAAGCTGAACTGGTCCAGGCCGTGAACGATTATCAGGCCGGCAAGATGGGGCATTTGGATGGAACCAGGGGCAGAGCATGAAGGAATCCGGTATGCGCGTGGAGATCTACTCCGATATGGTCTGCCCCTGGTGCTTCATCGGGAAGCGTCGATGGGAGCACGCAATGGAGACCGCCGGGTATGCGAACCACGTACAGGTGACCTGGCGGCCGTTTCAGTTGAATCCGACGATGCCGAAGTCCGGTATGGATCGCCGCACATATCTTGAGGCGAAATTCGGCGGCGCTGAGGGCCGACGGGAGATCGAAGAGCGCCTCGCCAAGGCCGGTGTGGCAGACGGGATCATGTTTGCCTTCGATAGAATTGCGCGGACCCCGAATACCTTCGAGGCCCATCGATTGATGTGGTTCTCCCAACAGCACAAGAAACAAGACGATCTTGCCGAGGGGCTGTTTCATGCCTACTTCTCGGAAGGCCGTGATATCGGCGATGGGCAGACACTCGTCGACATCGCCGCAGAGATCGGACTCGATCGCGATGCAACCAGACAGTTTCTCGCGAGTGACCAGGGGGTTGAAGTCGTCCGGGAAGAAGAAGCGACGGGCCACGGTTTAGGCATTCAGGGAGTTCCCTATTTCGTGCTGAATGGCACGTACGCGATCTCCGGCGCGCAATCTCCGGACATCTTTGTCTCGGCCTTACAGAAGGTAGAGTCTGATCGTACGGATGGAAAGGCAGGTCGATAATGGCGGTCCAGGTCTATGGATGCAATCACATCGTGATCGAAGTCACCGACGCCAAGAAGGCAGTCAAGTTCTATTCGGATGTCTTCGGGTTGAAGATGCTCCGCGGTGGTGAAGGCGCCGCCTGGTGCAAGCTGGGTGAACATCAGTTTATGGCCATCTTTGAAGTCGAGACACTGCAACCGGATCGCGTGAAACATTTTGGCCTGATGGTCCGTGATGCAAATCAGATCAAAGAGGTGCGACGGAAACTCACGAAGAAGTATAAACTCACGATGCAGCCACATTTCCGTTGCGACTTCCGCGATCCGTGGGGAAACCGTATTCAGGTCGGTGATCTTAGCGATGAATCGCTCGTCTGGCTTCTCCCTTATCAGGAAGTACAGAAAGCCGGGGTTACATTTACCAGCCGACCACAAAAGGGCAAATGATCATGAGTACCGTCAATCTACAGCAGTGACTGAATGATCTGTTCGGGTACATTCGTTCAGGCAAGATCGTCGAGGACCAGTAAGCAGCAGTGACGTGTGCAATCTAAGAGGAATCAAGCCATGAAAGCGCATTACCTCGGCCACGTGGTCTTCTATGTGAAAGATCTGCAGCAATCACTTGGTTTTTATCGTGATCTGTTGGGGTTCGAGGAAGTTGGGCGGATCTTCAACGGGGCCGCTGCGGCTCTCACGTCCGGTCGCACACACCATGAGTTGTTATTGATCCAAGTCGGCGATGCGCCGGGTCCTCCGTCCGGGAGGCGCCGAGGGCTCTATCATATCGGCATTAAGATCGGAGACAATCTGGATCAATTGCGTCTGGCGAAGAAAGAATTGGAACAGGCAGGCGTGACGATCGACGGCATGAGCGATCATACGGTGAGTCAGAGCCTCTATCTGCATGATCCGGACGGCAACGAAGTGGAACTCTATGTCGATGCAGACGAGTCGGTGTGGAAGAATAATCCGGCGGCCGTGGTGTCGCCCATCAAACCGTTACATCTGTAACGTACACAAGGAGGCCCCTTCATGGAGAAGCCACGTATTGCAGCCAAGCAGCCCGCCGTGCTTCAGTTAGACCCAGGAACATACTACTGGTGTCTATGCGGGCGCTCGAGGGACCAACCGTTCTGTGACGGGTCCCATCAAGGAACCGGGTTTGAGCCGGTCGAGTTTACATTGAGTGAAAAGGAAGAAGTCGCCTTGTGCCAGTGCAAGCAGACGAAGACACCACCGTTCTGCGATGGCACGCACGCGACGCTCTGATTACGCCGGAAGTCTCTCATACCTTCCGTAGGTTTCGCATCGGGTCAGGCGTACACACTGGATTGTCATCGCAGTTCGCGTGACAGATCTGTCCGATCACGCCTTTCGATCTGAGAGGGGCGACACCGTGAAGATCGCATTGCTTGGCGCGACAGGCTTTGTCGGGTCGGCAATACTAAAGGAAGCGTTGGATCGTGGCCACGAGGTGACGGCCATCGTGCGAAACCCGGGCACACTGACACCACACGAGAAGCTTCGTCCAATGAAAGGCGATGTCTACAACGAGGCTGAAATCGTCCGTTTGGTCGCGGGTTCCGATGCGGTGATCAGTGCGTTCAACCCGGGATGGAGCAATCCGGACATCTACAGCCAGCAGGTCAAAGGCGCACGTTCCATTCTCAACGGAGTCAAGAACTCCGGTGTGAAGCGGTTGTTGTTCGTAGGCGGGGCAGGCAGTTTGGAAGTCACGCCCGGGGTCCAGTCCGTGGACATGCCCGGCTTTCCAGCCGAATATATGCAGGGTGCGCTGGCGACGCGGGAGACTCTGAACATGCTTCGAAAGGAGACGGGCCTTGAATGGTCGTTCCTCTCTCCGTCAGCCGACCTCTTTCCCGGCCCACGCACCGGTATATTCCGACTCGGGACCGATCAGCTACTGACGAATGCTCAAGGGGAAAGCCGCATTTCAGTCGAAGACTATGCGATGGCGATGATCGATGAGGTGGAGAAGCCACAGCATATCCGCCGGCGCTTTACCGTGGGTTATTAAGAGGGAAATCTTGAGTCGTTGAGGACCAAGAGCCCATACTAAACGGCTATGAATAAGCACTCGGCATCTCCCTGCGAGACTCTGGCGGAGCAATATCGAACCCTGCTAGAGGTTGCAGAGGCGATCTCCTCGCACCGCGATCTGCACGAACTCTTTCGAGATCTCGCCCAACGCCTTCCGCGAGTGGTGCACGTCAATTTTGTCGCCCTGTCCCTACACGATCCCGTTCGAAACACGATGCGATTGCACACGATCCAGGCGAATGTGCCGGCTGATCTGGTTGGCGGCCATGAAGGACCGGTCGAAGAGACTCCTGACGGATTGGTGTGGCACACGCAACAGCCGATCCTTGTTGCCAATCTTATAGAAGAAGGTCGCTGGCCGAAGGTCACTCAATGCATGCAGGAGGACGGCGTGAACTCCTTTTGCGTTGTTCCCCTGACGACCGCGGTGCGGCGGCTGGGCGCGATGGGATTTTTGAGCCTGGAGAAGGACGCCTATGGTGAAAGGGACCTGGAATTTCTCCAGCAAGTGGCCAAACAAATCGCCGTGGCGGTGGACAATGTCCTCCATCATCAAGACTTGATTCACGATCGTGACCGGTTACGGCTGCTCCTGGAAGTGTCCGAAGCCATCGTGTCACATCGCGACCTGTCCTCGCTCTTTCGAGATCTCGCACAACGCCTCCCGGCAATCGCTGCGTTCGACTTTATCGGGTTGATCCTCCACGATCCCATAAAGAATCTGATGAAGGTCCATGTATTGGAAACAGCAGCGGCACACCATCTCACCACCAAACTGGATGGATTGGAACTCCCGATCGAGGAGTCCTCCAGCGGATGGGTTTGGACCCACCAGCAGCCCTTGATCATTCCGTCTCTCGCTGAGGAAATTCGATTTACGATGGGGATGGCGGCACTCAAAGACATTGGTGTCCAATCCGTCTGCCTGTTTCCGTTGACGACTGCCATGCGGCGCCTCGGCGCGATCGGATTCGGAAGTCTCGAAACCCGTGCATTCGGAGAGAAGAACCTGGGGTTACTCGGTCAGGTGGCCAAGCAGGTTGCCGTGGCCGTGGACAACGTGCTCAATTTCGCAGGCACGGAAGCCGCGCAACAGTCATTGGCTCGAGAGCGAGATCGGCTCAGCTTGGTGCTGGAGATCAACAACGCCGTCGTGTCACACCTCGAATTGCCAAAACTCCTGAAAGCGATCTCCGGCTGCCTTGGACGTGTGATCCCGCACGATCTCGCCTGGTTTTGTCTCTACGATCCCGCGACTCACCAATTGCAAACTCATGCGCTGGACTTCCCCAGCCAACAAGACTTTACCGAAGCGGGCGATCCAATTCCGTTGGAAGGGACCCCGGAAGGGTTGGCGTTCACGACTCAGCAGACCGTACTGATCAGAAGCCTCGACCTCTCCGAGTTTCCTGCGGAGATCATTAAGCGGGGTGCCGCCGCGGGCCTGAAATCCGGTTGCGCCGTTCCTCTTATCTCGCACGGGCGAGGACTGGGCACGCTGAGTGTCGTCAGCAAGCAGGAGAGTGCGTTCACCGAAGACGATGCGAAATTGCTGAGCTGGATCGGCGCACAGGTTGCACTCGCCACTGCAAATTCTATGGCCTATCAGGAAATCTCATCGCTGAGGGACAAGCTCGCAAAAGAAAAGCTGTACCTGGAAGAGGAAATCCAGACGGAATACAACTTCGAGGAAATCGTCGGTGACAGCCGGGCTCTGAAGCTACTTCTGAAAGAAATCCAGACTGTCGCGGCAACTGATTCGACCGTCCTGATCCTCGGCGAAACCGGCAGTGGAAAGGAACTGGTCGCGCGGGCGCTTCACAATCGCAGCGATCGGAGGGAACGCACGTTCGTCAAGCTCAATTGCGCCGCGATTCCGACGGGGCTATTGGAGAGTGAACTCTTCGGACATGAACGAGGTGCATTTACCGGTGCGATTGCCGCCAAGATCGGCCGGTTTGAATTGGCGGACCGCGGCACGATCTTTCTCGATGAGGTGGGGGAGATTCCGTTGGAATTACAAGTCAAGTTGCTCCGCGTGCTGCAGGAACAGGAGTTCGAACGATTGGGGAGCACCAGAACGATTCGCGTCACGGTTCGCGTGATCGCGGCCACGAACCGCGACCTGGGTCGAATGGTGGAGGAGCAGGCGTTTCGCAGTGACTTGTATTACCGGCTCAAGGTCTTCCCTGTCACCGTTCCTCCCCTGCGGGAACGGGTGGAGGATATTCACTTGTTGGTTCGACACTTTGCTCAGAAATTCGCCCTACGTATGAAGAAACGCATCGAGACGATTCCGTCGGAGGCTATGCAAGCGCTCCAAGCCTATCATTGGCCCGGCAATGTGCGGGAGCTGGAGAATTTTATTGAGCGAGCGGTGATTCTTACTCAAGGGCCGGATCTCGTGGTGTCGCTCGCCGAACTGAAGCGGACGCCGAGTCATACCACACAGTCTGGGACCACGACTCTTGAACAAGCCGAGCGCGAGCATATCCTCAGGTCACTTCGTGAGACGAATTGGACCATCGGCGGTCCCTCTGGTGCAGCTGCCAGGCTTGGAATGAAGCGAACGACCTTGCAATCCAAGATGCAGAAGCTCAACATTTCCCGACCTCGTTAGGAGTCTGTCCGAATCATGCCGTTCTACTGCGGCAAAGGATCTGGAGGCATCTGCATCGTTCTCGGCCCGAAAACATCCTCACCGTATTCCAGTGAATACGCCTCCGGTGTTTTCGAACCTGCGGCCTTGCATCTGCCAGCATCTCCTTTGCCTCGCAACGAAAGATGACTCGGACAGACTCCTAGCCTCGCCGATCATTCGGCATCTGCCGGGATATCGGCAGACTTCTCCCGTCACAGCCGTCTCGTTCATCTCCTCTCATCCAACTCGGATGAGCAGGATCTTCACTGTTTTTCCACACTTGGGCATTTTGCCGGGATAGACAGTTTCTGTGGAACGATCATTGCCATAGTCCGAGAACAACATGAGACACTCGCATCAAACTTCTTTTGGTTCATGAGGACCAGTATGAACGAATCACTTCAGTTCTTGACGCAACACGGGGCACTCGTACTCTTCGTCGTGGTTCTTGCGGAACAGATTGGATTTCCTGTCCCTGCTTTTCTGTTTCTTATCGCAGCCGGTGCATTGGTGGGCACTGGTCAAATGTCGTTGGGGATGGCGATTGGGGCAGCGGTCCTCGCAGCGGTGATGGGAGATCAATTGTGGTACGAACTTGGCCGTCGTCGGGGCCGTCGAGTCTTGAACTGGCTCTGCCGTATTTCGTTCGAACCAAGTTCCTGTGTGAGCTGGACCGAGGAATTCTTTACGCGTCATGGAGTTCGCTCCTTAATCATCGCGAAGTTTATCCCGGGTCTGAGCACGATTGCCCCACCGCTTGCCGGAATTGTAGGCCTCCGGTTGCCCCCGTACCTCATGTACAACGGCTTGGGCACGGTCCTCTGGGTTTCTTCCGGGATTGGGGTCGGCTATGCGTTCAGCGACCAACTCGAGCAGGCGGTATCCGTGGTGGCCTACCTTGGTCCGGCGATGGCCCTGATCCTGTTCGGAAGCGTCGCGGTGTATGTCATCGCGAAGGTTCTGCACCGGTATCGCGTGGAACGTCTGGTGCCACGGTTGACTGTTCAAGAGGTGACGGAGAAAATTGCGGCAGGAGAGGCCCCCGTCATCATCGATCTGCGTTCTCAGGCTGCTCGTCGGGAAGTTCCGGGTATTCCAGGGTCGCTGACGTTGTCAGTGGAAGACGTCATTGCAGGGTATCGCAATCTTCCCCGAGACCGTGACGTGATTCTCTTTTGCGGCTGCCCGCTAGATAGATCGAGCATCCGGGCGACGAGGAAGCTTCGCGAAAAGGGTCTGACACGTGTGTGGCCGCTCGTTGGTGGAATAGAAGCCTGGCATGCGATGACGTCGACAACCGGAAATATCATGGGGATTTCTGAGGGACACACCGTTACGGTTTGACCGGTCTACTGTCGGGCAGAGCCACGACACAAGAAAGGAAAGTAAGAGGGAGGACCATGGAATTGAAGATACCGAGCCAGGAACAGGCCTATTGGGGGTTGCGAGCGATGAAAACTGTGGCGCGGGCGGATGGGGTACTCGATGATTCGGAACTGCATCTGCTGGCATCGATCCAACGTATTTTCGGTACGACACATGAGGTGGACCAGCTTTCTCCTATTACACCGGCGGATCTGGCCCTCGGATTTTCCGATCCTCAGCTGAGGCAGCAACTGGTACAGGGTTTAATCGTCATGTCCCTCATTGACGGAAAAGCCAATGCGCAGGAGACACACCTCGTCGAGGAATTCGCGCAATCGCTGGAGGTCAGTGCTCCCGAGGTGAAGGACCTACGGCATGTGCTCAAGGGGGAGATCTTTCAACTGCGCCTCGATCTGGCGCGCCGATTCTGGTTGAGAGACAAGGTCAAAGAAATCTGGAACACAAAGGGAATCAGGGGCCTCTATACGTTTATGCGCGGGATGATCGGAAGGAATGAGGATCCGGCACTCGCCGCCCGCTATCAGGCCATGGAACAGTATCCTTCCGGTTCACTGGGACGGGCCTATTGGGACTATTGCCGCGAGAACGGATTCGCCCTGCCGGGGGAAAAAGGTGGTGCGGCGGAACCCATTTTGTTTCACGATTGCGCGCACATCTTATCAGGCTACGGGACGGACCCAGAGGGAGAGGTTCAAGTGGCCTGTTTCAGTGCAGGTTTCCAGCGCCGCGATCCCTGGCTCTTCGTCTTCTTCGTCCTGCTGCAGTTCCATGTGGGCATCCGCATGACGCCCATTACGAAAGCCCGCACCGGCTTCTTCAACCCTGAGAAGGCCATGATCGCGATTCGGCGCGGGGCGGCGATGAATGTGGATCTCAACAACGGGTGGGACTACTGGCCGGTTATGGGAGAACAGGTTGAGGAGCTGCGAAGACGGTACAACATCCTCCCGGCAGAGGCGTTCTTGCCGTCAATTCGTGACGCGATCGCGATCGAGGCCTAAAG
>DATNCR010000152.1:0-13383 GCA_035607135.1 Nitrospiraceae bacterium | reverse complement strand
TATTGTTCTTTCAGCTGTGATATCCACGGCCGAAATCGGATTCTTTTCGGTCAACTCAACGAAGCTTCAGGCGCTCGCTCAAACCGGGAATAAGCGAGCGAAGCTGGCCCTCCATCTCCGTAGCGATCCCCAAAAACTCCTGTCGACTATATTGGTTGGCGACCGCCTGGTCGGTGTGGCGACGCCGATGTATGCCACCTTTCTGACCCTGCATATCTACGGAGGCCAAACGTTTTTTGACGAGGCGATCGCGGTCATGGTTGGTCTACTTACCTTTGTCCTCTTGGTGGCCGTCGATGTGGTTCCTAAAACATTGGCCGCCAAGTTCGCGGTTCCGGTCACGCTCAATATGGCCTATCCTGTCTATGGGGTGCAGTTGCTTCTCAGGCCCCTGCTGTTTGTAATGGTGCCGTTGATCTACAAATTGACTGGCGGGAAAGGTCTGACGCTTCCTCTTGTGACTGAGGAAGAGTTGAAGATCATGCTGGACGAGGGAGGGAAGACCGGGACCATAGAGTTTGAGAAGGTGAAGATGATCAAGAACGTCTTCCAGCTCAAAGATATCACGGCTGAAGATGCGATGACCCCTCGTCTCTATGTCTTTTCATTGGATGGGAACTTGCGCCTGAAAGAGGCTCAGGAACTTCTCTATAATTCGAAATATTCTCGGATCCCTGTGTATGACGCGACGCTCGATAACATCACGGGTATTCTCTATAAGACGAGAGCCTTGACCGAACTCGCCAAGGGGCAAAATGAGGCAAAACTCAAGGATATTGCCTATCCCCCGCTGTTTGTGCCATCAGGTAAAACGGCGGACGACCTCATGAAGCAGTTTCAGCAGGAGAAACGGCACATGGCCGTTGTGGTCAATGAGTTCGGCGGGGTGATGGGGATTGTGACACTTGAAGATCTTCTCGAAGAAGTGGTGGGGGAGATCATGGATGAAACCGATATTACGGAAGAACTGATCAAACGCTTAGGGAAGAACCACATCCTTGTTCACAGTAGAACCGAAGTGCGCAAGGTCAATGATTTCCTGAAGGTCGATCTTGGCGACGAAGCCGTAACCATCGGCGGCCTGATTCAGCAGGAGCTTGGCCGTATTCCCAAGGTTGGAGAAGAAGTGCGGATCGCCAACTGCCGGATCGTGATCCATGAAGCGGAACCTCGATCTATCCGCAGTGTCCAGATATTCCGTGAAGAGAAAGTACCAGCCCCCGTCGAAGCTCCGAACCTCGACCTCGTCAGGTAAGATCCTTCTCGTCTTTCCCAATCAGCGCAGCAAACTCCTGCTCCGTCAAAATCGTCACCTCCAGGGCCCGGGCTTGGTCCAGCTTGGAGCCAGGGTCTCGTCCCACCACAAGATAGGACGTCTTTTTACTCACGCTCGAAGATACTCGCGCTCCTGCCGCTTCCACAGCCTGTTGGGCGTCGTCTCGCGAGAAGTGATCCATCCCGCCGGTAAACACAAACGTCTTTCCTGCGAGCGGGAAGTTTCTCCGGCCCCCTGTTGCCAGGCCGGGTGCAACCTGTACGCCGGATTCCCGGAGCTGTGCGATGACCTCCCGGTTGTGAGGCTCAGACCAATAGACCGTCAAACTTTCGGAAATCTCAGGACCAATTTCACGAATCTGTTGAAACCGTTCTCGATCCGCCGACATGATGTCATCGAGAGACCCAAACTCACGAGCCAGGACCTTGGCAATATGTTGGCCGACTTGCCGGATCCCTAGTCCCATGAGAAAGCGATCCAGAGAGACGGTCTTACTGCTGGCAATCGATTCCAAGAGAAGCGTGGCGGACCGATCGGCAAACCCTTCAAGCCGAACGAGGTTGGCCTTGGTTACGTGATAGAGGTCGGCGAGTGAGCGTACCAATCCCTCATCGACCAGCTGCGCCACGGTCTTCTTCCCCAGGCCTTCGATGTTGAGTGCATGCTTGGAGGCAAAATGTTCGATCGCCCCCTTCAATTGAGCGCCACAGACCAATTGACCTGAGCAGTAGAAATAGGCACCTTCGCGACCGACCTTGGACCCGCAGACCGGGCAGTGATCAGGCATGCCAAAGGGGGCGCTGCGTTGTTCACCATTGATCGGGACACGCTCGGCAATTGCGGGAATCACATCGCCGGCCCGCTCGACCTTGACGGTATCGCCGATCCGAATGTCTTTCCGCATCACCTCATCGGCATTATGCAACGTGGCTCGGCTGATGGTCACGCCGCCAACCTCCACGGGTTTCAACAGCGCGACGGGCGTCAGGGTTCCGGTTCTCCCGACGGAGACGACGATATCCTGCACGACGGTGATTTCCTTGCGAGGAAGAAATTTATAGGCGATTGCCCAGCGGGGACTACGAGACTTCATGCCAAGACGGCTTTGCCAGTCTCGGCGATTCACCTTCACCACCACGCCATCGATTTCATAGGGCAGCTGATCTCTCATCGATTCCGTTTCGCGATGAAACGCCATGACCTCTTCGATTGACGCGCAGAGTCGCCGATGCGTCGGCACGGGAAGACCCCACTGGGCCAACCGCTCCAGTTCATCCCAATGTGTGGATGGGATGGGTGTAGAGACAGCCATGACTTCGTAACAGGTCACAACCAATGGTCGGGTCGCGGTAATCATAGAATCCAGTTGTCGAAGCGAACCCGCGGCTGCATTGCGTGGATTGGCAAACGCGTCGTCGCCCCGTTCCGTGATGCGCCGATTCAGCGCTTGGAAATCGTCGAGGCGCATATACACTTCACCTCGCACGACCAGATGATCAGGGAAGCTGGATTGTGTGTGCAGCTGGAGCGGTAGGGAACGAATCGTGCGAATATTGATGGTCACGTCCTCTCCGGTCGTTCCGTCGCCTCTGGTCGCTCCACGGGTTAACATCCCATGGTCATATATCAGTTCGACCGATAGCCCATCGAATTTTGGTTCCGCGCTGTACTCAACGGACAGGGTTTCCAGTTCACGTTTCATCCGTTGGTCGAATGCCTGAACCTCGCTCTGATCGACAATGGAGTCCAGGCTGAGCATCGGCTGCTCGTGGGGGACTTTGATTAACTCTTCGAGCGGCGGCGCGCCGACACGTTGTGACGGAGAGTCCGGAGTCACCAACTCAGGGTGGGCTTGTTCCAGTTCGAGTAACTCTCGAAAGAGGCGGTCGTACTGGGAATCAGAAATTTCCGGGCGATCCTTGACGTAGTACAGATAGTCATGCCGCCTGATTTCATCCCTGAGGGCAATCAGACTGGCAAGGATGTCGGCGTGAGCCATAGGACTGGATGGTGACGAACAGAGGAAGCGATGGACCAGACCGTACCATAGGGCTCGGGACTGGGTCAAACGACGACGGGGCCTATTCGCTTTGACTTTCGCCGCGATAGACATTATTGTAACGCACAGAGCTGAGTCGATTTCCACTGACCGGCAGCGAGTTTTCACCTCTTACTGCGAGAGGGAAGCTCTCTCACGATCATCAGAGGAGATATCCATGAAAGGGGAGAATCACGTGAATAGGTTGATGTCCAGGTCAAGTTATCGGGTCGCCGCCATTATCTGCGGAGGACTGTTGATGGGCGGATGTGTGATGGCCGAGAAATATGATGCGGAAAAGGCACGCAGCCTGAATTTCCAACGTCTTCTGGCTCAGGAAGAGAAGCGAACCGGTGAGCTCGATAGTGAAGCGAAGCGAAGCAAAAATGAATTGATGGAGTATGAAGCCAGGAATCGGGAACTTATGGCGCAGTTGCAATCCTCTCGGGAGCAACTGGCCCGCGTGCAGGAGGAAGCCGAGGCGATGAAGGAGTCTGCGCTGTTGGAACGCAAAGCCAAAACAGACATGAAGCGCGCGCTCGCACCGGTACGAAAGTCCCCGGCTGTATCCACGCCAGATCCCGGGGACCTGAGTGCGTCGGCTCTCGGGCTCAATCCGGAGACTGGGTCAACAGATTCGATGCGTGGAAGCATGCGATCGCCCGCCGTTCATACTGTGAAACCTGGCGAAACGCTCTTTCGGATCAGTCGGCAATATGGTGTCACGGTCGATAAGGTCAAGAAATGGAATAAGCTGCCGGACGATATTATTGAAGTAGGACAGAAGCTAATCGTGGGACAAGAATACTAGG
Organism: Nitrospiraceae bacterium; assembly: GCA_035607135.1. Lineage (GTDB taxonomy): Bacteria > Nitrospirota > Nitrospiria > Nitrospirales > Nitrospiraceae > Palsa-1315. The sequence continues at coordinate 9,257 of DATNCR010000152.1, read as the reverse complement.
ACAACCACGTGGCTCCGCCGCAATATTCACTCAGTCTCGATCAACTTCGCCAATATGCTGGAGAGGGCAACCTCGTTCCGCTCTATCGAGAGATTCTCGCAGACTACGAGACCCCTGTTTCTGCCTTTGCCAAAATCGATCATGGTCCTTCAGCCTACCTCTTAGAGTCCGTTGAGGGTGGTGAAAAATGGGCGCGCTATTCCTTTCTTGGGAGTGGTTCGCCCGTCGTCGTCTATGAGGATGGGGGCGACCTCCTTGTCGTTCGAGGCACACGCACGAAGCGCATTCCCAGCCGTGGGAACCCGCTCGAGCGTCTCAGGGAGATGATGGAAAGTTATCGCCCCGTGACCGTGCCAGACCTTCCCCCGTTCGTCGGCGGCGCTGTGGGATATCTAAGCTACGACATGGTGCGGACGTTCGAGGATTTGGCTGCCCGGAGGAAGGACCCACTCAATCTCCCGGACTTTGCGTTCCTGCTCACCGATACGATGCTGATCTTCGACAATGTGGCCCAGAAAATCAAAGTTGTTGCCACCGCCCATGTCACGGCGAGGGGGGAACGTGGTATCAAGGCTGCCTACCGATCGGCAACGGAACGGATTGAACGTATGATCACGAGGCTGAAGCGTCCGCTCCGACGAACGCGGGTGCATCGCCGCCGCCGGCCAGTGACGTTTACGGCGAACATGAGCAAGGCAGACTTTGAGAAGATGGTCGTGCGGACGAAGGAATACATTCGGTCCGGTGATATCGTCCAAGCGGTCTTATCCCAGCGATGGGAGGCCAACGTGCAGGCGCCGCCTTTGCAGCTCTATCGCGCGTTGCGCGTGGTGAATCCCTCTCCCTATATGTATTACCTGCGTGTCGCGGGGGTTGAACTGGTTGGTTCTTCTCCGGAGACGCTCGTCCGTTGTGAAAATAATGTCATTTCCGTCCGTCCTATTGCGGGTACGCGCCGCCGGGGCGGCACACCTGAGGAAGATCAACGGATGGAACGGCGGCTCTTGGCGGATGAAAAGGAACGGGCTGAGCACGTAATGCTCGTCGATCTTGGGCGGAATGATGTCGGCCGTGTGGCGAAACCAGGCTCGGTCACGGTGGATTCACTGATGCATGTCGAGCGCTATTCGCACGTGATGCATATTGTGTCCAATGTGACAGGGCAACTTGATTCGTCGAAGACCTCGTACGACGTCTTGCGAGCCTGCTTCCCTGCCGGCACAGTCTCCGGTGCGCCCAAGGTTCGAGCGATGCAGATCATCGACGAACTCGAACCCACGAGACGCGGTCCCTATGCGGGCGCGGTAGGCTATTTTAGCTTCTCCGGCAACATGGACATGTGCATTAATATCCGGACGGTCGTCGTGAAAAAGCACCAGGCATTTATTCAAGCTGGGGCCGGCATTGTCGCGGATTCGAATCCGGAACATGAATATGAAGAGACCTGCAATAAGGCTCAGGCCATGATGAAGGCGGTTGAGCTGGCGGAACAAGGGTTGGAATGAACTGGGAGGGGGTGAGGCCATCAGCGTCTCGCCGTTGATTCCTCCTGACGAGCCATCCCGGATGGTTGACGTATGTTACTGATGATCGACAACTACGATTCCTTTACCTATAACCTCGTGCAGTATTTCGGGGAGCTTGGGGAAGACGTTCGGGTATTCCGCAACAATAAAATTACGATCGATCAGATCGAATCGTTGAAACCCAGCCGCATCGTCATTTCTCCGGGACCCTGTACACCGACGGAAGCGGGCGTGTCGGTCGAGACGATCCGGCATTTTGCTGGGCGACTTCCGCTCTTAGGTGTCTGCCTCGGTCATCAATCTTTGGCCGCGGCGTTTGGCGGGGAAGTCGTGAGAGCCGAGCGGTTGATGCATGGGAAAACGTCGAAGATCAGGCATGACGGGAAGACCATCTTTCGTCAGCTGCCGAGCCCGTTTGACGCCACTCGCTACCATTCTCTGATTGTGAAGCGAGAGACGCTGCCGTCCTGTTTTGAGGTCTCGGCTGAAACGGCCGAGGGGGAAATCATGGGAATGCGCCATCGCTCGTTCGGCATCGAAGGCGTGCAGTTTCATCCGGAATCGATCCTCACCATGGTAGGGAAGGACCTCCTTCGTAACTTCCTCAAACTGTAGCCTGACCCGCCTGGTCTCCTATCCAATGATCAAAGACGCCATTACCAAACTTGCCGACCACTCTTCCCTCACCGAACAAGAAGCCGAATCGGTGATGCGTGAGATGATGGACGGCGCAGCCACTCCAGTTCAAATAGCCGCCTACTTGATGGGGCTCCGTCTGAAGGGAGAGACCGTCGACGAAATCGTCGGTTCCGTGAGGGCCATGCGTGCCAAGGCCCTCCGCATTGTTGTCGCAGACCCATTGGTCGTGGATACCTGTGGCACGGGTGGGGACGGTGCCCATACGTTTAATATTTCCACGACTGCAGCGTTTGTCGTCGCAGGCGCAGGTTTGACTGTGGCCAAGCACGGCAACCGTTCTGTATCATCTAAGTCGGGGAGCGCAGATGTGCTCTCGGCACTGGGGGTCAAGATTGATCTGCCGACCGAACGGGTGGCTGATTGTATCAATGAGGTTGGACTCGGCTTTCTCTTCGCCCCGCTCTATCATGGGGCCATGAAACATTGTTCCGGCCCAAGGCAGGAGATGGGTATCCGGACCATGTTGAATCTTTTGGGCCCGCTCACGAATCCGGTAGGAGCGACGATCCAGGTACTCGGTGTCTATGAAAGTCGACTGACCCACTTGCTGGGGAATGTGCTCATGCATCTGGGATCGCAACATTGTTTTGTCGTCCATGGGATGGACGGACTCGATGAGATCACTCTGACCACCAAGTCGCAGATTTCAGAAGCCAAAGGGGGGATTCTTTCGAACTATCTCCTGGACCCGGCAGAGTTCGGGCTGGCGTTGGTCCCGGCCAAACAGTTTACCGGGGGAACACCGCAAGAGAATGCCGCGATTACGCGTGATATTCTCCAAGGGCGGAAAGGACCGAAGCGGGACATCGTCTGTTTGAATGCTGCTCCGGCCCTTGTGGCAGGAGGTAAGGCGGCCAATGTTCACGATGGATTCTTCTTGGCAGGCCAGGCCATCGACTCCGGTGCCGCGGCTGAGACACTGGCTCGTCTCATCGCATTTACGAATAAGGGCTGACATATCGTGATTCTCTCTCGGATCCTGGAACATAAAAAAGCGGAACTACGGCACAAGCAGAGCCGGGGATACCTCTTCGAACTGAAGGCGAAGATTCAGGACGGGCCAGGGCCACTCGGCTTTAGCGTGGCCCTCGATGCGACCAGAACGGCCGGCAGTCCTGCACTGATCGCCGAAGTCAAAAAAGCGTCGCCCAGTCTTGGCCTCCTCCGTCCCGAGTTCTCCGATCGATTTGACTACCTTGAGATTGCCAAGACCTATCATGCCCATGGCGCCTCAGCGCTGTCCGTCTTAACCGACAAGGATTTCTTTCAGGGGAGTCTCGACTATCTCCGCGAGATTAAGCAATCGGTGCCTTTGCCGGCATTGAACAAAGAGTTTATGGTCGACGAGATCCAGTTTTTCGAATCGCGCGCCTACGGAGCCGATGCAATCCTTTTGATCGTCGCGGCGCTCGAACGACAGCAATTGATCGATTTCTATGCACTCGCCCGCGGGTTAGGCCTGGATGTGCTTGTGGAGATCCATCACGAGCGTGAACTCGATACCGTGTTGGAACGACTCCCGGATGCGCGGCTGATTGGCATCAATAATCGTGATCTCAAGACCTTCACGACTGATCTGGCCGTGACGCTACGTGTGGCGAAACGGATTCCTGCCGACAAGCTGATCGTGAGCGAGAGCGGTATCCATCAGCGCGTCGATGTGGTGCGGTTGATCGAGGCCGGCGTCCATGCGATGCTCATCGGAGAATCCCTTATTCGGGCCGACGACATGGGAAGCAAGATCCATGAGTTAAGAGGAACCCAGGCTCCGTCGCATGCATAGCAGGATACTGAAAAAGTCCGCCAGCGGCGTTCTCGGTTCATCGAAATCCTCAACGTACCCCAGAGGGTACGCCTGCGGTTTCGCCTCGCCTGCGGCCTTGCTGGACAGCCTTTTTGAGCAACCTGCGGGGTATATTCTTCTTGTCCCGGAAGTGTGCACTAGTAACATTCTGGCTTGCCACAAATGTTTTTCACCGGGTTACTAAGATGGTTTATACACCCAAGGTCAAAATTTGTGGCATCACCAACGCCGAGGACGCTGCCGTGGCGGTCGACGCCGGGGCCGATGCGTTGGGGTTTGTGTTCTATCGGAAAAGTCCCCGATATATCGAGCCTACACTGGCCCGGCAGATCATTATGATTCTGCCTCCCTTGGTCATACCGGTGGGTGTATTCGTCGACGAAGACCAGAAAGTGGTTCGAGAACTCATGGATGACTGTGGCCTCGCGTGTGCACAGTTGCACGGAAACGAATCGGCGATCTATTGCAAAGAGTTAGGTCGTACGGTCATCAAAGCGCTTCGCGTGAAAGATCGGAGTACGTTTCTCGCTTTGGCGGAGTTTCGCGGGCGCGCCGGCGTTCGAGGGTTTGTACTGGATTCCTATTCCGATCAAGCCTATGGAGGCACTGGTCAGGTGATGGACTGGCAGCTTGCCGCAGAAGCAGCCAAGGTTTCGAGCATTCTACTGGCCGGGGGGCTTACCCCGGACAATGTTGGGAAGGCGATCCATGCAGTACAGCCGTACGGCGTGGATGTGAGCAGCGGCGTTGAGCGGGCACCGGGCAAGAAGGATCACGAGAAAGTGCGTGCATTCATTCGAGCCGTCAGAGTTGTCTCTCTGACATGAGCCCCCTTATACTGCATCCGGCGACGGATGTTCTGCAGCCTTTTACACGAACGAGGCGGTGGCAATGAGTTCGGTTCCCAACAAGCAAGGTCGATTCGGCGCGTATGGCGGACGCTATGTCCCTGAAACACTCATGCCCGCATTACTTGAATTAGAGCAGGAATATGCCCGTGTGAAAAAAGACCGAAGTTTCCAGTCCGAACTTGCCCAGTATCTAAAACACTACGTCGGAAGACCCACCTCGCTCTATTTTGCAGAACGACTCACGAAGCGTTTGGGTGGCGCGAAGATTTATTTGAAGCGCGAGGACCTCTGTCATACCGGAGCCCATAAAATCAATAATGCGATCGGGCAAGGGCTTCTGGCCAAACGAATGAAGAAGCCGCGCATCATCGCGGAAACTGGAGCCGGACAACATGGGGTGGCAACGGCAACCGTCGCGGCCTTGTTTGGCCTTCAATGTGAAATTTATATGGGGACTGAAGACATGGAGCGCCAGGCGCTGAACGTCTTCCGGATGAGATTGCTCGGCTCGACCGTCACGGGTGTCGACGCCGGAAGCCGGACGCTAAAGGATGCCATCAGCGAAGCCATGCGGGATTGGACCACGAATATCCGCACGACCCACTACATTCTCGGTTCAGTTCTGGGGGCCCATCCCTATCCGATGATGATCCGTGATTTTCAATCGATCATCGGACGTGAAACTCGGCGACAGATCCTGGCGGAAGAAGGTCGGCTACCGGATTGCCTCATTGCCTGCGTCGGTGGCGGGAGCAATGCCATAGGACTCTTCCATGCGTTTATCCGGGATAAGAAGGTGAAGATGATCGGTGTTGAAGCGGGCGGTTTGGGAGTCGCGAGCGGAAAACATGCGGCACGATTTGCCGGAGGCACGCCGGGTGTGCTGCAAGGGACCATGACCTATCTCCTTCAGGATGCCGACGGACAAATTAATCTGACGCATTCGGTTTCAGCCGGTTTGGATTACGCCGCAGTCGGTCCCGAGCACAGTTATTTGCGGGATCAAGGCCGAGCCGAATACACCTCGGTGACCGATGACGAGGCCATGACCGCGTTCGATCTGCTGGCCAGAGAAGAGGGAATCATGCCCGCCCTCGAAAGCGCCCATGCCATTGCCCACACCATGAAGGTGGCGCCCACGATGAAGAAGAACCAGATTCTGGTCGTGAATCTATCCGGTCGTGGAGATAAGGACGTTCACATCGTAGCAAAGATGCGGGGGATCACGTTGTGACATCGAGACTGGACCGTACCTTTGCAAGGCTTCGGCAGGAAGGTGAGCAGGCCATCATTGCCTATGTGATGGCAGGGGACCCCTCACTGCAAGAGACCGAACACCTTGTCGTCGAATTGGAACGAGCTGGAGCCGATATCATTGAGCTGGGTGTCCCATTTTCCGATCCGATTGCCGATGGCCCCGTGATCCAACAGGCGGCAGCACGAGCCTTGCGCAGCGGGACATCGGTTCGAACGATCCTTCCCATGGTCGCACGCGTAAGGACCATGACTCAGGTTCCCCTGGTCTTGATGGTCTACTACAATAATATTCACGCGTTTGGTTCTGAACGATTTTGTCAGGAGGCAGCTCGGGCTGGTGTTGACGGCCTGATCGTGCCCGACATGCCACCGGATGAAGCAGGCCCTCTCAAAGGGCCGGCCGCTGCAGCCGGGCTTCAACTGATTTTTCTTCTCGCCCCCACGAGCACGGCGGAACGACGGACGTTTGTGGCACGTCAATCGGAGGGCTTCGTCTATTGTGTGTCACTGACCGGGATTACCGGCGCGAAACTGCACAATGTGGCTGATGTGGGGAAGAACGTCGAGAAAATCAGAAAAATCACGCGCGTTCCGGTTGCGGTGGGTTTTGGAGTTGCGACGCCGGGGGATGCTGCCGATGTTGCGGCGATTGCCGATGGGGTGATCGTTGGCAGCGCGATCGTCAAGCAGATCGCCGCACACCAACAGAAACCAGAGATGGTGAAGCATGTGGCAGAATTTGTCCGCTCGTTGAAAACCGCTATGAGGACCGCTCAGTCAAAATCACGCTAGGCGACTAGACTGCTCTTCATGGAAAGAAAGCAGAGCGCCGTTCGACTTGGCGAGGGTAGTTCAAGCGCCCTGAGTCACATTCAGTTTGGGGTGAGGATTACTGTTTGGCTTGGGGAGGCATGGCCTTGATCATCTCAGCTGCCAGCTCTTTTGCGACATCCTTCAAGTTCGGCCGATAGAACATGTAGCTACTTGATCGTTCATGTCGCGCCTTCCACACGGTGGTGCCTGTGGTGGCATCGACCAGACGGAGGCTGAGGCCCACTCGGCCGACGTTATCACCTTCCTTGCGCATGTATTCCCAAGAGTTCACCCTAACAACTAAGAACGAGTCCACGTTCAGCGCCTTTCCCAACTTCACGGCGGAATCCTTGTCGGATTGACCGGTCATTTCCAGACGTGAGAAGTAAAACACCAGTGCATCGAACGCTTCTTTTGAGGCCTGGAAGATGTCCGTGACATTCTCAGGAGACACTACACGTTCAATATTGGCGGTCTTGTTCATGGCTTCTGACAAGACGCCTTGGATATCCTCGCGCGCATTGTCATATTGACTGGCCATCGGAGGAAGCACAGCAATGGCTTGAGGTCTGAACATTTTTGCCCCTGGTCCTTCCCACACTTCTTGTAAGCCGCCGCAGCTGGCGACAACGAGAAGCAGAAGGCAGAGGGCGATCGCACGTCGAATATGAAGTAGCATAAACATGGGCTTAGTATACCATTAGAATGTCAAAGAGGCAGAACCGGATACCAACGCGCCCTCTTCTCTAAAGTCATACCCGCCGCCTACATCGAGACGAAATGCAAAGATCCGCAGCCCCAACCCTGCAGTCGGCGTGAAGGGTGTCCCGGTATCCTTCATATTCTTGAAGGCGCCGAGACGGAACGACAGGAATTCAGAGAAAATTGTCTGTTCGACGCCGAGACTCAACACCTGACTCTTGACTCCTGGAACAAATGTCTTATTGGAGGTCGCATCAACATCTGCCGTCAACGTCAGGGAAGAATAGGGGTTAATCGCGACACCCCCTCGGACCTGAGGTCCCAATTTCAGTTCTCCTCCGCCGGGAGTATCAAAGGTCGGTTGATTGATGTCTTTCGCCACAATGCCAAAGCGTAGCCATGAGGATGGGCGGTAGATGGCGCCCACGTCGATACCAAAGGCCGTCGAGATCGTGGGTTTTCCAAAGTTTTCGGTCACTGAGACGTCGGTTCCCCCGGTAAGTGTCGTGCTTCCTCTATAGGCTGCGCCTTGTAGAATTTTTCCCGTCACACCGATAGAAAACGTTTTGTCGGAAAAGGCATAGGCATACGAGAACGCCACCTGTCTTGCCTCTAACCCAAGGAGAGCCATTTGACCTGCCAGAGTGATGGGAGTGCCAGCTCCACCAGGTTGAGTCGCTTGAATAGGAATAGAAACAAATCCCCCTCCGGTCGCGACATCCGAGACGTTCAGGCCAAAAGCATGTTCCCCCAAGTGACCCTTGACATAGAGACCAGCAGAGCCATTGACCGAAACGGTAGCGCCAGGTCGATTGATGCGATTGGCGATATTTTGAGCCTTAGCCAGATTAGCGGCCGAGCTATCACTTGTATTGAATTCTTCAAGATCGTGGACCGCATTGGCGATGCCGAGACGATCAATGACTTGTCCACTGCCTTGGATGCGAACATCCACAGTCTGGGTCATCGCAAGCCCGGCAGGGTTCCAATAGGTGGCCAAGGCATCTGTGGTGACCGCTACACCGGCTCCGCCCATGCCCATTGCACGAGGACCCACTGTGACGAATTCCAAGGCCAGTGCCTGCGCCGGAATCAGAAGGCCAATGGCGATCGCTGCAGCACAAAGAGTGCGATAACACGACATAGAAGGACAGCTCCGTGCTAGTCGAAATGGCTGTCTGAGTCTATTGGATGACATAGCGCTCGTCAAGGTTAGACGGTCAATCTTCTTGATATGTATGCGAGGGGTGGACTCGGCAGGGGACTATTTCGGTGAACATGAGAGGATGCCACAAATTGGCTTACACGATTTGGCCGTCCTGCATATGGACAATGCGGTCGGCTTGGGCGGATAGCTTGTCGTTATGGGTGACGATCACGAAGGTCGTTCCGCGGGCTTTGTTCAGCCCACGCATCATCGCAAAGAGCGCCTCGCCCGTGTGTGTATCTAAGTTTCCCGTCGGCTCATCCGCCAACACGAGATCGGGCTTCTGCAAGAGGGCTCGTGCGACCGCCACGCGCTGCTGCTCACCGCCCGACAACTCACCAGGCTTGTGATGTAGCCGGTCTCCCAGCCCGACCTCTTGCAACAAGGCGGTGGCTTCC
>DATNCR010000078.1:0-4820 GCA_035607135.1 Nitrospiraceae bacterium | reverse complement strand
TCCTTCACCTCGTCGGACACCGCTTGGACTCGATGGTGCGCCAGCTGCGAGATGTGGACCAGCCCATCGGTTCCCGGCAGGACCTCGACAAACGCGCCGAAGTCCATGAGCTTCCGAACCGTGCCCATATAGATCTTCCCGATCTCTACCTCTTCGGTAATTCGACTGATCATCTCTTTGGCCTTCTCGGCTGAGGCTCCGTCAACCGACGCGATCGTGACGGTTCCGCTATCGTCGACATTAATCTTGACCCCGCAATCCGCAATGATGCCGCGGATCGTCTTACCACCCGGACCGATGATCTCGCGGATTTTGTCCTGCTTCACTTTCATCGTGAAGATCCGTGGCGCATAGGCCGACAGAGTGGTTCTTGGCGCTTGGAGCGCCTTCTCCATGCAGCTCAAAATGTGCAATCGGCCTGCTTTGGCCTGTTCCAAGGCCTGTTGCATCAAAGCCGACGTGATGCCACCGATCTTGATATCCATCTGCAATGCCGTGACACCTTGTTTGGTGCCGCAGACCTTAAAGTCCATGTCGCCCAAGTGATCCTCCAGCCCGAGAATATCGGAAAGGATCATGACCCGATCGCCTTCCTTGATCAGTCCCATCGCGATCCCGGCCACGGCTTCTCTGATCGGCACGCCGGCATCCATCAGGGCAAGACTCCCACCGCAGACGGTTGCCATCGAAGAGGATCCGTTAGATTCGAGGATGTCGGACACAATGCGAAGGGTGTAGGGAAAGGTTTCCTTGCTGGGAATTACTGAGGCCAACGCCCGTTCTGCCAACGCACCATGACCGACTTCCCGGCGCCCCGGTGAGCGAAGTGGTCGCGCTTCGCCGACACTGAACGGCGGGAAATTGTAATGGAGCATGAATGTTCTCATGTACTCCCCTTCCAATGCATCGATCCTCTGCTCGTCGTCCGTGGTCCCCAACGTGACCACGGCTAAACTCTGGGTCTCGCCCCTGGTGAAAATCGCGGAACCGTGAGTCCGTGGCAGCGTGCTGACTTCGCAGGTGATCGGACGAATATCCGCCGGACCCCGTCCATCCGCCCGCGACCCTTTCTCCAGAATCATGTTGCGGACTTCCGTATATTCCAATTCATGGAATACCAACTTCACATGCCGCTCCCGATTCGGATCGTCCACGCTCTTGAGCGTTTGAACGGCTCTGTTCTTGACCTCGTCCAATCGTTCCTGCCTGGCCGCTTTGTTTGGAATCATGATGGCCTCGCGGATCCCTTGCGCCACCAGGGACTTCACTTGAGCCGCGAGCGCAGAGTCGATCTGTTCCTTCTCCACCTTCCGCTTGGGTTTGCCAGCAAGGGCCTGCAGCTCGCGAATTTTGCCCACAATTTTCTTGATCTCGGCATGGCCGAGTTCGATCGCTTCAAGCATGATGGCTTCGGACAGTTCGTTCGCCCCTGCTTCGACCATCATGACTGCATCGGCCGTCCCCGCCACCACGAGTTGCAGCTCGCTCTTCGCTGCCGTCTCAAGGTCAGGATTGACGACGAACTTGCCTCCTAGCCGACCGATTCTTATGCCCGCAATAGGATTGTCGAACGGAATATTCGAGATCGTGAGGGCAGCAGAGGAAGCAATAATGGCGAGGATGTCGGACGAGCCGGTCTGATCGGCCGAGAGGACTGAGGCGATGACTTGTGTCTCGAAGTAATAACCCTCAGGAAAAAGCGGACGAAGTCCCCGATCGATCTGTCGGCTGGTCAGCACAGCTTTTTCAGATGGGCGTGCTTCCCGTTTGAAATACCCGCCGGGAATCTTCCCCGCTGCGAAGGATTTCTCCTGATAATCGACCGTGAGAGGAAGAAAATCTGTGCCGGGCTTGGCGATCTGTGACGCGACGGCTGTGGCCAGTACGACGGTATCGCCATACGACGCCCAAATCGAGCCGTCTGCTTGTCGTGCCACACGACCGGTCTCGAGTCGCAGGGTACGTCCGGCGACCTCTATTTCAACTGTGTGTACCATCTGAGACTCCTCTGGTTAGGCCCCACAGATGCCCACAGAGAGAGACTCGAGCGATTGTGGGACACTCCAGCCTCTGTCAGTGTTCACCTGTGCGACTGATGACTGCCCGCTGATGCACTCCCTGGGGCGACAGCGAGACGGAAAACTACTTTCTGATGCCTAATCGCTCGATCACCGCACGATAACGTGCATCGCTGACGCCACGAAGATAGTCAAGCAAACGCCGGCGACGCCCGACCAAGAGAAGCAGGCCACGTCGGGAATGATGATCTTTCTTGTGGAGCTTGAAATGTTCCGTCAAATACGTGATCCGGTTGGTCAACACTGCGATCTGGACTTCCGGCGATCCGGAATCTGTTTCATGCTGCCGATACTGCTTGATCAACTCGGTCTTTGCTTCCTTCAGTAATGCCATGGGCTTCTTCCTTCCTGTTCCTTTCCTTCATCCGCAACGACGAATCATACGTCTTGATCGATCAACACCTTCTCGACCTTGATCGCGCCATCCGACATCTCAGGACATGTCCCGATCGCCACCAAACGTCCTTCGGTATTGTGGATACGGACGGGCCGGTGCACCCCGGTCCCGCCATCATCCATCCTCTCCCATCGAAGGATCTTGGCCGCAGGCACCGGAGCCCCGTGTCGCGCACGGTCAGCAGTCTGTGCATCCACCACCGCGATTCCCAGTCGGAGCAATGCATGATCCAGCGACAACAGATCGTCACCTAACCGACCGAGGGCATGACGAGTGACCACTTCATCGACCGTCAGCGCGTGATCGATGGTCAAGGGACCCACTCGCCTTCGCTCCAACGCCAACATGTGGGCACCAACACCCAACGCCTCTCCAATGTCGGCACAGAGTGTCCGCACATAGGTCCCTTTGGAGCAGATGATGCGCAATGTCACATCCCGCCCCTGAATTGCCAGCACCTCAAGTGTATGGATGACGATGGTTCGCGCATTTCGCGCAATCGTTTTACCAGCTCGGGCAGACTTATATAGAGGGACACCCCCGACTTTCACCGCCGAATACATCGGTGGGACTTGCTCAATAGGTCCGCGAAATCGATCGACCACCTCATGAATCGCCTCTGATGTCACCTGATCGCTCACCTTGTTCGCCAGCACCGTTCCCGTCGCATCCTGCGTATCGGTGGTTTCTCCGAGGCGCAGCACGGCACGATATTCCTTATCCCACTCAACAAGATATTCGGCAATACGGGTTCCCCGCCCAATCAGCACAGGCAAGACTCCCGTTGCAGCAGGGTCGAGGGTGCCGGCATGACCGACCTTGACTCCGCCGAGAAGATGCCGCACTTTCGCCACGACATCGTGCGAGGTCCAGCCGGCTTCCTTCTTAATGGTTAGAACGCCGTCGACGACGGCACAACCCTGCGCAAGATTCATCACCACGTCCCCGATGCTATGAACTCATCTGCTCTTCGGACGACTCTCCATCCGTTTTGACGTGAAGATCGTCCAACAACTTCAACACGCGATCACCTCTCGGCCCACTGACATCCTTGGCAAAGACGATCTCAGGCAGATACCGAAGCGAAAGCCGACGCCCCAGTTCACCGCGCACAAACCCATTGGCTTGAGCCAACCCGGCGAAGACGTTCCGCTCTTCGTCTTCCGTACCCATGGCCGTCACGAACACACGCGCAATCCGCAGATCGCTGGTCAATTTCACATCGGTCACCGTCACGGACTGTACGCGTGGATCTTTGATCTTCCGCATCAGGATGTCCGCCACTTCCATGCGGATTTGATCGGCGACACGATCGGCCCGATGATATCCCGTCTTGGCCACTTCGCGCTCCACCTCGGCATGCCGCCATCACAACAATTCCACTCGAGACTGGACGATTTCTACTGCGGGGACACTCCGAATGAGGTTCAGCGCCTGATCACACACTTGGTTGACATATCGACCTTCGTTGGCCACGCAGGCCAGCCCCAACACGGCCTTCTGCCACAGGTCTTGTCCATCGACTTCGGCAACCGAGAGATTGAACTTCTCCCGTAATCGATCTTTGAGGCTCAAGAGCACCTGTCGTTTGTCTTTCAACGACTGACTATCGGGGATAAACAACTCAACCGTGCAGAGGCCGACGATGATACCCACGGGGCAAACTCACGCCTCAGAGCTTTGCGGCAATCTTGTCGACCGCATACGCTTCGATGATGTCCCCAGCCTTGATATCGTTGAAATTCTCGACGCTGATTCCGCACTCGTAGCCCTGCTGCACTTCACGGACATCGTCCTTGAAGCGACGCAATGATCCGAGCCTCCCCTCATACACCACCACGTTGTCGCGAATCACTCGGACTCCGATAGCCGCGCGGGTGATCGTGCCGTCCACGACATACGCCCCTGCAATAATGCCAGCTTTGGACACGGTGAAGACCTGTCGCACCTCGGCACGCCCCAACGTCCGCTCCTTGAGTGTCGGCTCAAGCAGGCCTTCCATCGCGGCTTTAATCTCGGCCATCGCGTCGTAAATAATGGTGTACAAACGGATGTCGACACCTTGCTGTTCAGACAGGGTAGAGGCCTTTGGCTCCGGCCTGACATTGAACCCGACAATAATGGCGTTCGACGCGGCCGCCAGCAACACATCGGATTCTGTGATCCCGCCAACGCCGCTATGAATGACGCGCAGCTTGACCGCAGCGGTCGCAAGTTTTTCGACGCCCGCCGTCAGCGCTTCGGCCGACCCCTGGACGTCGGACTTGATCACGAGTGCCAGTTCCTTGACGGAACCTTCCTTAATCTTGGAGAACAGATCATCCAGCGTGACCTTCGCCGACCCA
>DATNCR010000076.1:0-9208 GCA_035607135.1 Nitrospiraceae bacterium | reverse complement strand
CGTCTTGCCGCTCTTGAGCCGTTCTTCAGCCGACAGGCGAATCTGCCGTGAAAGGCTCCCATGGTGCGCGGCCACGACGTCGGCACCTAAATCCACAAGCCGTTCTTCTAGGGAATGCGACACTCGTTCGGCGAGACGCCTGGTATTGACGAAGACCAGGGTCGAGCGGTGTTGCCGGACAAGGTCGGCGATGCGATCATAGACATCGGCCCAAATCGCGTTCGTGGCCACGGCGCTGAGCTCGTCCTTCGGTACCTCAACGGCCAGATCCATCTCGCGTTTGTGTCCCACGTCGATGATCGTGGGCATTGAACGAGCACCCACCAGAAACTGCGCGACGGCTTCAATTGGCCGTTGCGTTGCGGAGAGCCCTATGCGTTGAGGTTTCGTGAGCGTCAGTGCTTCCAATCGCTCCAGCGACAGGGCGAGATGGGCGCCGCGTTTATTCGGCGCAACGGCGTGGATTTCGTCCACGATTACGGTGCGGACGGTTTGTAGCAATCGCCGGCTCTTCTCGGCCGTCAATAAAATAAACAACGACTCGGGCGTCGTGACGAGTATATGGGGCGACCGCTTAAGCATCTGCTGACGTTCCGTCATCGGCGTATCGCCGGTGCGGACCAGCACTCGGAGTTCCGGCATTAAGAGTCCGGCAGACAGCGCTGCGTTGCCGATTTCAGCCAGTGGCTGCTGTAGGTTTTTTTGGATGTCGTTGCTGAGCGCTTTCAGCGGCGAGACGTAAAGTACCTGCGTATGGTCATCGAGTTCACGCGCGAGGGCTTCTTTGAAGAGGCGATCGATACAGGAGAGAAAGGCGGCGAATGTCTTGCCGGAGCCGGTCGGCGCAGCAATCAGTGCATCAGTTCCAGACTGAATGGCCGGCCATGCCTGAACCTGGACATCGGTCGGTCGGCCAACCTGCGAGTGAAACCATTCTGCGATCAGCGGGTGAAATCGGGAGAGGGACATGGCGTCGTGATGCTACCACGCCCCGAGAGGAAGCTCTAGCAGCTAGGGCAGTGCCCGGACATAGATCTGCTGATTCCCGCTGACAGCACCAAGATTGATCGACAGCGATGAAAAGGCGACGAACCTACCATTGGCATTCACCGAGGGCTCACTACTCAATCCGTTTCCTTCCACTGGAACAGGACTGTTGTCTTTCGACACCAGGCTCACCACACCGAGCTGCACGTCGCGCAGATAGATCTGCGGGAAAACGCTGACACTGGACACTAAGTTAGCTGACGACGATACAAAGGCCACAAATCGCCCATCACCACTGATACTCGGTGAAAGTGCCACAACCCCGGCGCTGGCCTGATTGCTTGAGTTGTCTTGCGACACCAAGCTCGTCACGCCGAGCTGTACGTCGCGCAGATAGACCTGCGGGAAAACGCTGACACTGGACACTAAGTTAGCCGACGACGATACAAAGGCCACAAATCGCCCATCATCACTGATACTCGGTGAAAGTGCCGCAACCCCGGCGCTGGCCTGATTGCTTGAGTTGTCTCGCGACACCAAGCTCGTCACGCCGAGTTGACGATCGTGCACATAAATTTGTCTGCTCGTGACTGCAGGGCTCCCTGCTGGGAGAAGGTTCGTAGCGTCCGATACAAAAGCCATGAATTGGCCATCACCGCTAATTGAAGGAGCACTGCTTGTCCCATTTCCACCTGTGGGAGAAACCGCAATCCCATCTCTTGATATGAGAGTCGTTTGATTTGTCTGCCAGTCATGGAGATAAATTTGTGAACCGCTGATGCCCGGAACGAGGTTGCTAGCCGAGGAGGCAAACACTGCAAACCTTCCGTCATCACTGATCGACGGTCTACTACTAGGTCCACCAATACCGGGTACCGGAGGCGCACCATTGTCGACAGAGAGTACGTCTGTTCTCGGATGGACGGCAAATAATACTGAGCCGGTCGCGGTCTTCCCAGTACTGTCCGTCACTGTAAACGTTGCGGTGAAACTTCCTTGTACTGTTGGAGTACCTGTAATAGTTCCAGTGGCAGGAATAACGGGATTCAGTCCTGCCGGCAAGGACCCCGTGGAAAGCGACCACGTCAATGGAGCAGTTCCATTGACTGTCACCAGCGTTGTGGAATAACTATTGCCCACCACACCGAAATCCGCTGCGGTAGTCGACACGGCAAAGGTTGAGGTGCTGCTCCCGCCGCCACCACCCCCACTGTTGGTGCAGCTTAAGAGTCCGAACCCAAGGGCGATGACCGACAACACAGATGCAATGGATTTCATGCGGGACATTTTCCTACGAGTTCCTCTCTGAAGTATCCCTTACCCCACTTGTGCCATTATAATAACCTCGCATCAAAGGGCTTGCCAATAAGTAGTTAAGTTTATGCCGCAGCAGAGATGTAGCTAATAATTACTTCCATCATGATTCATCCGATCATCATTCTTGGCGCCGGCTATACCGGCAGATACCTTGACAGCGCGTTGACCGTTATATCGCGCCCTTTCTTCGCTACAAGCCGTGAACCGGAGAAAAACCTCTCCCATGTATCGGCAGATAGACGCATGAAATTTGATTTGGAACAGCCCTCGACCTGGCTGAGTATTCCCGCGCGGGCCGATCTAATCTGGTGTTTTCCCGCGACACCACTCAAACAGGTAGAGGCCTTCGCACGCGCGCTTCACGCGCCGGCTCGGCGCATTGTCGTCTTAGGGAGCACTTCCGCCTATGAGGCGTCCGATCATTCCGCCGAATATCCTCCATCCTGGATTGACGAATCTGCCCCGCTTGACCTGACCAAGTCGCGTGTGCAAGGCGAGGAATATCTGCGCGAACATCATGGGGCCATCCTCCTCCGTGTGGCCGGAATCTACGGGCCAGGGCGGAACCCGCTGGATTGGATCCGGCAAGGCCGCGTCGGCCTATCGCGCAAGTATGTGAATCTCATTCATGTAGAAGACCTCGCGGCAATTTGTCTGGGAGCGATCGAGAAAGGGAAACCCGGCGAAACCTACAACGTCAGCGATGGCCGACCTTATACGTGGAGTGAGATCTGCAACACTGCCCAGCAGAAATGGGGTGTAGCACCGGCAGCGGCCAAAGAAGACCGCGCCTCGGGAAAACGGATCACCAACGCTAAGCTTCGAACAGAGCTAGGCTACACCTTAAAACACCCGGACTTATACGATGCTCTAGCAATGATTGAATCAGAAAAAGGGTAGAAACGCAGGATGGTCAAAATGACTTCCAGCAAGGCCCGAGGGGCGATGGAACCGGAGGCATACTCTCTGGAGAGAGCTGAAAAGAGATGTCATTCCTGCGAATATTGATACAGCACCAGCCCTTATTTTTTCTTTGCGGACGGTCAAACTGGCTCTCCAACTAGGCCGCAGGCGAGCCACAACCGGAGGCGTACCCTCTGGGGTACGTTGAGGATTGTGGAGAGCCGAGAACGACGTTGGAAGACTGTTTCACCGTCCGATTATCGGAGGAGGGCCATTACGGCGAGACAGACAAGTAAATTATTGATCGCATGGGCGAGAATGCCTGGAAGGAGGCTTCCGGTCTTTTCATAGATCCATGCCCAGAGCACTCCACTCCAACACACACTCAGTAGTCCCACCAATCCATAGCCATGGGCGACCCCGAATATGCCGGCGCTGATTAGCGCAGCCGGTAGAAAACTGAACCTGCGGCGTAAAATGGCGAACAGCAATCCACGAAACGCGAGTTCTTCGAACACCGGCGCAAAGATCACGTACTCGATCAAACTCATTGCCGTCAGGGCGGGCGAAGCCCAAACAAGATCTGCATCGAACCATTCGGCCCAGTGACTCGTCAGATGGAACGGCTCCGACAACCGATCCATCACCCACTCGCCCCACAAACCAGCAGCCACCGCGATCGAAACCGCCGCCAACAGACCACCGACTCGAGCCCATCCGATTTCCAGCCCAAATCCAGCATCGAACGTCATGCCAGACGGCCGGAAGAGATGACGATAGGCCAAGAGGAGTAACGGCGCATTGGCCATTGGAATGACGAATACCCGGAGTAGAACATTGTCTGGTGGCACAAAGATCAAAAACAGCCCAGAGAGCATCGCACCGATCGCGCCTCCACGCAGCAACACCGCTGCGCCGACACTGCCCGGCCACGGAGGCGGCACACCCGGTTCATGTAACCGAACGAAACTGGACGGCTCATTCCGCCTGAGCCACAACAGAGCGCACATCACCGTCCCGACAGCCATGGCTGCGAGTTCAACGAGCGTCAGACGATGCGACCGGACGAACTGACGGTCGGCCCGCAGCGCAGCCTCTCCCTGAATCCTCGCGACAAGCTCGGCATTGTTGGCACGACGTGCCAGGCGTTCAGCCAGACGATCATAAAACCAGCCGGCGGGCAATACCTCTGCCACCTCTGCTTGCCACACACCATACCGGTCCGCATCTGGAACTGGTCCCTCGCCATAGGCGGCCACCACTAAATCGGCGAATTGAGGAGGTGGACCCTCTGTTCCGGTCCACTCATATGCGGAAAGGAGCGCCTGCGAAACATGACCGGCCTCGGCTTGGAGAATCGCCAACTGAAGGGGTACTAACGGGTCTTCAGACGTCTCTGCCAGTTCTTGATACCATTGAATCTCGTGCGCCTGTTCAGTTTCCGTATCGCCGGACGTCCAGGCAAAGAGCTGCTGTTCCCACTGTGGCGCACGCTTGAGTCCTTCCTGCACATCCCTGGTTCGACTGACCATCAGACTCAACGCTTGCTCGGGCGACTCGATCCGGTCCATCTTGGATTCCGATGCCGACAGCCATACCACCACCGCGAGAGCCACTGTGAGGAACAGCGCAGACAAATGCGTGACCGTAGGTGAGAATTGCTCAGAGTAGACCCCACTCGGCGGCGGTACGTCTGAGGCCCGCCACCAAGACCGAGACTCATGCGGTTCACTTGGAGAAGGAGGGGTAGGTTCCATCGTCCGTGAAACTATACCATGCGGATTTTTTACCCTCGAACCTCCCTCGGAGAGGGTCGGCAGCGAAGGAGAGCGTTCGGAATACCCGTGGCTGAATGCCACTGAACTCCGCTATACTATACCCCTCTCACATCCGGAGTGATATGCCAGTTCAGAACTTTCTCCCTCCCCGCCGGCTGCTCCTTGGCCCGGGGCCGAGCATGGTGCATCCGCGAGTCCTGCGCGCCCTCTCAACTCCCTTGCTCGGCCACTTGGACCCGGCATTTCTTGCGATCATGGATGATGTTCAAACTTTGTTGCGCTCGGTCTTTCAGACCAAAAATCGCTTCACCATCGCAGTCTCCGGTACTGGTTCGGCCGGCATGGAAGCATCAATCGTGAATATCGTTGAGCCGGGCGATTCGGTTATCGTCGGGGTCAACGGCGTGTTTGGCACACGATGGGCCACCATGGTCGAACGTTGCGGCGGGAAAGTGATTCAGGTGGAAGCCCCATGGGGACAGGTGATAGAGTCGGACGCTGTCGAACAAGCATTGTGCCGCTCCGGCCCGGTGAAAGCCGTGGCGATCGTGCATGCCGAAACCTCGACCGGTGCCTGGCAGCCGCTTGAAGCGATCGCCCACCTCTGCCGAGATCATGACACGCTCTTCCTTGTCGATGCCGTCACATCGCTGGGAGGCGCTCCGGTCGAGATTGATCGTTGGGGTATCGACGTCTGCTATAGCGCCACGCAGAAATGTCTGAGCTGTCCCCCCGGATTGTCTCCCTTCACCCTCAGCGACCGTGCGTTGGCCGCTGTCAAAGCCCGGCGCACCCCCTGCCAGAGTTGGTACCTGGATATGGCCCTGATCGCGGACTACTGGGCCGAAGGGACTCGAGCCTATCACCATACGGCGCCGATCTCCATGCTCTATGCCCTGCGGGAGGCCTTGCGACTCGTCGAAGAAGAGGGATTGCCTGCCCGCTTCATTCGCCATCAACTCAATAGCGAAGCCTTGATTGCCGGGTTGACCGAGCTCGGGCTCCTTCCCCTTTCTCCGACAGGACAACGACTCCCGATGTTGACCTGTGTCACAGTCCCCTCTCCTATTCCTGAGGCCGAGATACGGGCGAACTTGCTCTCGACCTATGGCATTGAAATCGGTGGCGGGCTCGGTCCACTCAAGGGAAAGGTATGGCGCATCGGCTTAATGGGTCAATCATCAACCGAGGCTCACGTCTTGACCTTGCTCAATGCCCTGGAAGAACTGTTTATCCGCAGCGGCTGGCTTTCCACTCCTGGAATCGCACTCCAGGCCGCCTCACGGGTCTATAGCCGTATGGCATCATGAAGTCCGTGACCATTCGCTCAGTCCGGGTCATCGACGGGACCGGTCAGACGACCGAACGGGCCACGGTGATCATTCGCGGCAGCACGATTGCCGCCATCGGATCGGATCGTGACCTCTCTCCCCCACGTGGAACATCCAAGATCGACGGCCGAGGGCTGACACTGTTACCGGGCTTGATCGACTGTCACGTGCATCTCTGCCTCGGAGCCGAACCGGATGTCGTCGACGCGATTGCGAAAGAACCACCCGCTCTCACGTTGCTCAAATCGAGCCAGGCTGCGCGACGGACCTTAGAGGCCGGCTTCACTACCGTGCGCGACGTGGGATCGAGAGACCACTCGATCTTCACATTGCAACGGGCTATCGACGAAGGACTCGTTCCCGGGCCTCGCATTGTCGCAGCAGGCCTGGTGATCTGCATGATCGGCGGCCATGCCAGATTTATCGGTCAGGAAGTGGAAGGGGCCGAGCAAGTCCGTTCCGCCGTGCGCGCACAAATCGCCGCCGGAGCCGCCGTCATTAAAGTCATTGCGTCGGGTGGCGTTCTGACACCAGGCACCTCGCCGGACCAGGCGCAAATGACCGTGGATGAGCTCCGGGCCGCCGTAGATGAATCGCAGCGAGCTGGGCGGAAAGTCGCTGCCCATGCCCATGGATCCTCGGGAATGAAGAATGCGATTCAGGCCGGCGTCCATTCGATCGAGCATGCCACCCTCATGGACGGAGTAGCCGCGAACATGATGAAACAGCAGGGTGTCTTCATGGTGCCGACACTCTCGGCCCTAGCCACCACTGCCGCCTGCCGACTCGGGTGCGGCATTCCCGAAAGCGCCTTGGACAAAGCCAAGTCCATGACGAAGCACCATCAAGTGAGCTTTAAGAACGCACTGCGTGACGGAATCCAGATTGCGATGGGCACAGATGCGGGCACGCCCTTTAATTTTCACGGCGAGAATGCCCAGGAACTCGAACGGATGGTCGCGTTCGGGATGAGCCCGATGCAGGCGATTCTCGCCTCGACCTCCGCTGCCGCACGCTTAATTGGGATTCAAGACCAGGTGGGAACCATCGAGAAGGGGAAACTCGCTGATCTCCTGTTGTTCGAAGGAAATCCGCTTCGTCGCATTGACCTGCTCCGCGACCGCAATAGGATTATCGGAGTGATGCAGGCGGGCAAGTTGGTCGCAGGACCCCTCTCAAAGACGTGAAACGTTGCCCATACAACATTTCACGTTTAACGTCGTTCGTAGAACAGTTCCAGCGCGGCTGCGAAACCCTTCAGGCGTCCTTTGCGGAACACCTCGTCAAGCCCTCCACGTAGCGATCTGACGCCTCCCTCATCGCTTCGTTTGACCACACCTTGGGACAGGAGTATCTCCGTCGCCACTTCCACGAGCCGCTGCTTGCGCCCCTCCATCTCAGCTGTGGTAAGCTCCTCCATGACCTCCGATGCCCGCTCCCGAATGATCTCTTCCTTGAACGTGTCATACCCTTGATCCGCCACGGTCCGCTCACGAATCACGGCAAGCTCGGCTTTGATCCGCTTGACATTTTTCATCAATACCGCGAACACTTCCTTCCGACCCTCATCGAACAGCTTCTGCTCCATCTCGTCGAGGATGACGGCTGGATCGGCCGGTTCATCCCCTGCTGTTTCATCCCCCCAATTGAGCCGGTCATAGGTCCGCCGCTTATCCGGATTGCCGACAACTTCGTAGGCCGCATTGATCTCACGGATCTTGGGTTCGGCGTGAGCGCTATCGGGGTTGAGATCAGGATGGTGCTGAAAGACCAGCCTTCGATAGGCCTTCTTGATCGTGTCGTCGGACGCATCGCGCGAGACTCCCAGCACCCGATAGAAGTCGATTCGTGCCATGGCGGCGACTATACCATGCACCTTTCAGCCCTGCACCCTGACACGCATACGCAGGTTCGGTAGCCTGGTGCGACTTCAACCACTGAGGCACGCGGCGTGATACGAGAGGGAACGTCCTCCTTCGCTCTCCAACCACACGCCTGATGCAGACTCAAACTATAGCGGCAGGCTCGTGGCGCGATGGCGTGACGCATTACCAATGGCTGGTTCTGTGTATCGCAAGGGGAAATCGCTGCCTGAATACTGCTTTGGAACCAACATCAAACACATTCCCCCTTGACATCCCACCAAAGCGGCTTATGTTCATAGGCATGACACACACAACACCACCCAAAGCACTCACCCACGACGAGAAGAAAGCCGCCGACGCAGCCTTCGCAGGCCGTCCATTCAATGAGGCATGGTCTGCTTCAGCTCGAGCAGTCTACGACGGTATAGTGAAGGCCTTACCTCACACCAATATCGCACTCCCCACTCCCTCCAATGTCGAAGAACCCATGGAGGCTCTGTCTATGCAGAGCGAACCTCTCCAACCGCAAGAACCTCTCGCACAAGACCAAACCACCGGGCAAGAATTGGTGGCGGGGACTACGGTGCCTGCGGCGATTCGCGACCGGGAGGGGGCGATTCAGGCCGGGGCCTTAATCGACGTGACGCCGACCGCACTGGAACTTGGTATCACATTCCCTGTCACAGTTACCCGACCACTTTGGGAAGCAGGAATTGTCACGAACCAACCACTCCCAGAAGAAGACCAAACTGGCCGGCTGCGTGATATTCTCATGGCCTTCCGTCTGCGCCTGGCCAGTTTGACAACAGTGTCTCCCTTACTCGACTTTCCGGTCCTGCTGACCTTGCCGCCGAGCCAGGTGCCTGAGCCGGTGCCATTGTTTGCCCTTATTCAACCGGATCCCACGCACCAGGCAAATGTCACGCTCCTGCTGCCACAGGAAGTGTCCTTGTCCATCACCTCACTGAACTAACTCACCGCGCGGCGCCTTTGAAGACCGATCCACTTCTGAACAAAGGCACGTTCC
>DATNCR010000070.1:0-4555 GCA_035607135.1 Nitrospiraceae bacterium | reverse complement strand
TCCGTCAACAGCTCGAGATTCCGCCGATCGACGATCTTAATCCATGACCGTTGTTGCTTGAGCTCGAAAGCGGCCTGCTCAAGGCGGCTGTACCCATATGCCACCTCTTGTTCCCATGTGCGGGGATACCACACGACTAGGCGCCGGACATGCTGTGGGATGAGATAAGTAGCTTTTACAAAATCTTTTGGAGATTGATTGACGGGAACGGGAGTCGTAAGGCCACACCCTACTTGCATCCAAAAACAGAACATCACGGCAACGAAACCCGCGCCAGAGCCTCTTCGTCTCGCATCCGTGGCATAATCGGAAGGCATAGGATGCACTTTATGTGCACAGCGAATCACGATTTGTCGGGCGTTAAATAGAAGTTACAAAGACGACGCGATTAATCGCGCGCTGGCCTCACGAATCGACGCGAGCCATCGCGTATTTCTTGTTGCTTCCTTTCTTGGTTTCTCAAGGGGCCGGGAGAAAATCCGACATTCCAATGAGTTGTGGCTGAGCCGTTAAAACGGGATAGCGCGGCATGGCCTATGCTGCTCCTAAACATTGGGAGACAGTATCAGCACGATGTTGAGGGCCGTATGTATTCTGGAAAGGAGAAATACCATGACGATGATAAACGAGGTGTTAATGAATGGCGTGCTGTATCTCAGTTCGCTTGGCATCCTCGGCCTGGCGTGGGCCAGTCTACAGAAAAATGAGAGATGAGCAGGGGAGTCCGCAGCACACACAGGTCATGTGAATCCATCACGGACATACGAATCGCCTAGCAGATGGCGCACATGAACGGGAACAGATCACTGGCTGTCTTGGTCAGCCGAACAAGGAGGTGGAGCGATGAAATCCAGGAACCGGATAATCGGAGCATTGGCCATGTTGCCATTGGTGGGGGTGCTCGGTCTCACTGGGACTAACGGGGCAATGGCCGCATCCTTAGAGGAGAAGCTAGCGGCGGCAGGTACCGCGGAGGATCACCTCTCGGCGGCCAGGCTTTATCAGAATGAGGCACGAGAGTTGGATGCCGAAGCTGCCAAATTTGAGACCGCCGTCTCAAAGATTGGTCGCTATGACGACACCAAGGGGTTTAAGCGTGCAGCATTAACGGCCGCTGCGCAAGAGAAGCGGGTGGATGCGAAGGAGATGCAGGAGCTGTATGCCGCACACCTGAGACAGGCCAATGCTCTGCATGGAAAAGTACAGCCTTAGTAAGCATGAGCTGACCGCAGGGTTTGTGCTGGTCCAATGAATGGCTGCACCGACGATCCGATGGTGCCAATCCGTCGTGCACACGATGAGATAGATGATCCATCGGACGTCGGTTCGTTTCTCGGCTTCGCCTTTCTACTCATCGATGCCGAGAGACAAGCTGACGAATCCGCTCAGTCATGGCGCACCAAGGAGAGCAGTCGTAAAGAACAAATCCATTCAAGGATGCATTAGGAGCTTCATAGGGGGTATGTGAATGTGTCGTGGATAGACCGCGATATCGCCCCAAATGGAAATCATGAATGGAGCCGGTCAATTGGCTGTCGTCGACAGCCCAACAAGGAGGTAGAGCGATGAGGTCCAACAAATTCCTATTGGGTACACTCACCGTACTGCCACTGGTGGGGCTGCTCAGTTTCACGGGGTGTAGCATGGGGCTGCCCGCAACCTTGCAAGAAAACCTGTCGGCTACAGGCAACGCAGAGGATCACCATGCGGCGGCCATGTGGTATCAGAACAAGGCACGAGAGTTGGAGGCCGAAGCTATCAAGTATGAGACTGCCGCCTCGAAAACTGGCCTCAATGACTCGAAGGGGTTTCAGCATGCGGCATTGTTGAATGCAGCGCAACAAAAGCGGGCTGATGCGAAGGAGATGCAGGAGCGGTATGCGGCACACTTCAAACAGTCGCAGTCCCTACATGGCAAGGCCCAGCCATAAGGTCCTTCTGACGACGAGGATAGCGACCCTCATTCCATCGTTCGTGGCCCTCTCTCGAGTTGTTGCCAACCAAAAATGGTGATCGTGACCATTCTGGTCTCTGGTCATATCAATATATCCATACTCCTTCAAGCCACTGAGGATAGGGTAGATTTCGGCAGTATGATTCGTTTCAACATCGAACAGGATTTTGCTCGTTGACTCAAACTCGAAGTCCATTTCCTGTGATAGTTTGTGAGCATGGGCCGTGCAGGCAATGGTTTGATCCCTCGTCATGAGATGACTCTCCATTCGCCATGGTTCAATCTTAGGGTCGATGCCCTCTCAGGGCGACTGTGGTTGATGATGCGCCCGAGGATTTTCACGAGACTATGTGGGGTCGCGCTTTTGTCAATGACCTCGGTCGCTCCTAGCATGCGCACACACTCTTCTTTGGACGTTCCCCTTCCTGACAAGACGATAACTTGCTGACTGGCCATGAGTCTGCGCACATCTCGCACTATCGAGTTCGCACGCATCTCGGGCATATTCAGATCCAGCACCACCGCATCAGGGCAGCCTCCACGGTCTGACACATGAAATCGTGCCGCTAATGGAATTCCCCAAGTGTCAAGACGTTTGGAGAAGTGAGTGGGAGGAGGCGGGCTATCGATATATCCCAGGGTTCTCACTAGCGTAGAGCTTTCTAAAACATTTTATAGTGAGGGCTGCTTTTGATGTCGCTTTCCGCATTCTCTCTATGGCGCCACTCAATGAGAACTGGCACCGACGAGGGACAAACCCAATAGGCAGGAAAGGCCATGACCGAGGAAACACGATGCGGGGAAATCGACACGATCGTGTTCTGACGCCGGGTTCGTCGCAGGAGTCGGCGCCGGCTTGTTATTCGCGTCTCAATCAGCTGGACGCGTCGCTAAGTTCACAATTCGGCGAAGGATATGCAGGAAGAAGCCATTCAGATAGCGGGTGGTGTCCGTCTGTCGAACCATTGGTGACGTTTTGGGGCCCACGATCTCAATTGTTACATTGATGTGAAAAATCAGCTCTTTCATGGAGATAAACCTTCCATTTATCTCGTGGTGCCCTGTACACAATATCACCTTGCCTTTTATTGACGTTGCCCCAAGTTTAGCGAGGCTTCTTCAAGCCACCAGAAAGTAGGGAGGCTTAACATGACACGAATCTTTGCTCATCGATCGACGACTATGCCCCCCCTGTCGAGTGTGAGCAGAACAATCCCACCCCGGTATGCCTGCGTCGCCCTTATGGCCACTCTGTTGCTCCTATCCTGTGTAAGCAAAAGCTCAGATCAGCAATCCAACAAGCCCCAAGTGAATAGCGGACCTACTCAAATGTCTGCTCACATAACAGGAGCAGAAGGTGGAAAGGTGGACTTCGCTGGTATAGCGACTCTGATCATACCGCCTGGAGCCATCAGTTCCACCACGGCTTCCACGGTTTCGATTACTCAAGTCCCCTTGCCTATTATGGACAACCTGAGTTGGGACCTCCCGGAGGGATATACGCTCCTTCCGGTGCCGCGACTACGGATCAAATCTTCCCCGCCATTTGTACGGCCTGTGTTTCTAGAGTTCGCCAGACCCAATCCCGTCTTTAGATCAGGCCTGGACCACGAAGTCCTAGTATCGCTCGTGCGTGAATCTAACGTAATGCTGAATTTGGATAACTCAGATGTTGTGGACAGGCTCCAGGTGGTGGGAGGGGACCTCTGCCTCAACGATACCGCTATTTGCGTCGAGCTCCCGCCTACGTCATTCCAAGTCACAAACCCATATGACCCCTTCTCTCCTGTGCTCGAAATCACTCTTGCGTCGCGTCCCTGAAACATAGGAGACTGACCATCATAGACGCACACTGTGACCCACCCGCCAATACCCCGATGGGCTCCAATCAAGGTTTGCAAGGCCACACACAAAACCATGGTCGATTGCGTGTCGGCGGGCTGGAGGTAGCCGATCAAAGACCTCGCTCAAACTTCGAAATTACCAAGCAACTACCAAACTCCCTAGGGGGATGGAGTTAGTAGTGCGAGCTGGCTAGAATATTCATGCGACCTGCGCCGAATATGTGATGAAGAATCGATGGTCCGAAGGCCTATGTTGTCCGCGCTGCGGCAATGACAATGTGCATCCCCACAAGAAGGACTATCACCGGAATTGGGCCGGCTTAGCGATGATCCGCCGTGCAGAGAGTTTCAGGGGGCCAGCATCGATCTATTGGTTGCTTGTCCGTGGGACATTACGAGGGCGGAGCCTTATCGGCTGAAGCGGTAAAAGAGCCCCGCCCTTCGACACTGTGATCATCAGAAATTGCCGTTCGCTGATTGAATCTCGAAACGCTGTTACGATAATAATTGTTCGTTTTCATGCCTACTGCCCACACCGAGCATGCCGTCCCATAAAATTCTGATTTAGAGATCGCGGAGGGTAAGCCCTTCAAGGGCGGTGTCCGCCGCAATTCCGCTTACAGCCAGGTGACGCGTTCGGCGGGCCGAATGTAGATCGGCTCTTCCACCTGAATGCGCGCCACTTCCTTCCCCGACTTGTTGAACCCCAGCACCGTATCGTTGTACATCTCAAACCGCTTCCCGTGGATCTGGGTCT
>DATNCR010000060.1:0-5553 GCA_035607135.1 Nitrospiraceae bacterium | reverse complement strand
AAGGCTCGGCTCTATGAAGAACCGGGCCTTTGTCTTGTTTGCTCTACCAGGAAGGCCAGGAATACGACCGTAGCAGGCTTGACTGCTGTGAGTGGCAACTTATCTTCTTCAATGAGGGGTGCACTTTCAATCATCAAGGAGGAACTGATGATGGAAATCGCAAAACGTGGTGAAAAATGGATGTGTCTAGAATGCTGGAAGAAGATTGTCGCAAAACCCGGTGAGCCTCCTCCATTTCCGACCTTGAGAATGATATGTGATGAATGTGGAGCACAGAAGGTACTTGTCACGAATGTGAAAGCCGATATGCTGAGCCAGTCCTCACGGTGAAGTCTTTCGTTCTGCTACTCAGTTCCCGGTTCTCAGTTCGTCTGTAAGTGCTTGACCCGTTAACGGCGCATTCCCCTCAGCACGGTTGTTGACCAACACCTAAGGACCGGGTGCCTCGTTTCCAGTGGATTCGCCGGGTTGTCCAACCGGTATGTGTCCAGACCAAGTCCCCTTAATCGCACTCCTTGAATTGAGACTGCTGACAGCGCCGCGCCATCTCCTGCGCTTTCTCAATCTCCACTGCAGTCATTCGTGACGCCACGCTGTTTCGATTCCTCACTGCCGTCTCCACTCCATCGCCACTCATCGTTGCGGCCGCGATGGTGTACCACGTGTGAGCGCGAACGAAGTCCTGCGGGACGCCCCTTTTTCCGTTGGCATATATCCTGCCCAAGTTGTTCTGAGCATTTATGTTGCCCTGTTGAGCCGCCTTGCGGTACCACTTCACTGCTTCCTGGTAGTCCTGCGGGATACCCAGTCCGTTGGCATACATCCCACC
Organism: Nitrospiraceae bacterium; assembly: GCA_035607135.1. Classification (GTDB taxonomy): domain Bacteria; phylum Nitrospirota; class Nitrospiria; order Nitrospirales; family Nitrospiraceae; genus Palsa-1315. Next base: position 4,724 of record DATNCR010000060.1, on the reverse strand, counting down.
GAGCATAGACTGCGCTTGTGCGTCGGCCTGCTCCGCCGCCTTGCGAAACCACTTCAGCGCCTCTTGATAATCCTGCGGAACGCCATGCCCGCCTTGATACATCCTACCCAGACTGATCTGCGCCCGTGGGTTGCCTTGCTCAGCGAGGGGACGGAATAGTCGGACCGCGAGCGTGAAGTCTCTACGCCCAAGAGCAGCGACGGCATCCTCATAGGAATCCGCTGCCGCGCCTGTCGCACATCCCACGACCAAGAAGACCGCGAAGATGATACGTCGCATTGTGAATCTACTTTTCACCATTGGCCCTCTGATCCTCACACCCTGCGTAACGAAATGCGGTCCGAGCTTGCAGGCTACCCCTCGATGAATCGTCCGATTCGCTGGAACCATGCGGCCAGGCGAAGCAACGCGAATCCAATCGTGACTCAGTAAGATCCTAGGAGTACATTTTAGCGGTTTGTGATAATATACTTGTCGCTTCCATTGCAGGAGGGTTGATATGGGTGCTGAGCTCACAGTTGCCGATCGAATTCTTGCCGCTCTGGCCAAGAGTCAGAAAATCGATGTCCGCACCATCCAACTGCAGCATTCGTTGCAGCATGATCTGGGTCTGAACTCCGCTGATTCGATTGACCTCGTCTTCGCATTGGAAGACATGTTTGAAATAGAAGTTCCAGACCAAGACTTTCGAAAGTTCACCACTGTGTCGGAAGTCATTCGATACGTAGAAGGCAGGCTTCAGCCAACATAAGTCCTTTTATATCTGTTACCTGTCTGACCTGAAACAGACCAAAACGCTGGTGGGAATGGTCAAGACTCTGGTCTGTTTTGTCATGTGTCGCCCGGCTTCTATCCTCCAATGGATTTTTTCCATATCCCACAGACCCCCCCCCGCGATCCTGAGGGACTGTCGATCTCAAGGATGATTCCGCACGTTCCCCGGACGCGTCATGGTCGCTTTCTCCACTTCTGCCATTCCCACGGGGGGACGGGATAGGGATCCGCCCATAGGCCCCGCTTGCCTATGCGTGCCTCCGATTCGAGCCGCTTCAGGTCCCTATTCTGTAGCGCATATTTGGGGTACCACCAACACCAGCCCCCGGCCACCAACATGTTGTTGACGTGCGTGCCATCAGGGAGCACAACGTCGGCCAGCGTGTGCCGGTCCTTGTCCTTGCCATGCAACTGGACCGTGACCTCCTTTCCAAACACCAAGGCAGACATAGCGTGCATGGCCTTCTCCTCGAAAGGTTGGCCTTTCTCCGGGCAGTCAATCCCGCTGAGACGAATCCGTTCAGGATGCTTCTTGTGGAGAACTTCTATCGTATCACCGTCGAGGACACGGATCACGGGGCCGGTAAACTCGCCGGCCATGGCGGAGGCGGCAAGCCATAGGGTAAAGATCACGGCGAAGAGGAAGAGCATCCGCACATGGTAACAGGCTGGTCGCCTGGTAGCGAGGAGGTTATTTCAAGGGCTAACACGGCACGTGATACACGCCTCGATTCTTCGGATCGCAGGCGCGCTCGAGATGGTGCATGGCGAGACGCCGCGATCTCTTGCAGTGTGCTGTCCGTCTTGCTCTAGCCGCACTGCTTGAACTTTGTCTTTTGACAGCGTCTTGCCATCGCCCGTGCTTTCCGAATTTCCACTATGGTCAATCGTGAAGCCACAACGTCCCGATACTGCTTTGCTATCTTCCCATTCTCAACACTCAACGCGGCTGCAGCGACGGCATACCACATGTGAGCACGAATGTAGTCCTGCGGGACACCCTGCCCCAAGTCATACATCACACCCAGATTGGACTGCGCCTGTGGGAGTCCCTGCTTTGCCGCCTTGCGATACCACTTCAGTGCCTCTTGGTAGTCCTGTGACACTCCGTTGCCTTCGTGATACATCAGACCCAGACTTCCCTGAGCGCTTGCGAGTCCCTGCTTGGCCGCCGCGCGATAATACGTCAGTGCCTCTTGGTAGTCCTGCGACACACCCTTTCCCTCGTAATACATCAGACCCAGATTGTACTGCGCCCGCGCAAATCCCCGCTCCGCCACCTGGCGATACCATTTCAGCGCCTCTTGATAGTCCTGCGGAATACCCTGCCCGAAGTAATACATTAGACCCAGATTGTATTGCGCCCAAGCGTCTCCCTGCTCTGCCGCCTTGCGATACCACATCAATGCCTCCTGGTAATCTTGCGTGACGCCCTCCCCTGTCCGATACATCTCGCCCAGATGGCTCTGCGCCCTTGCAAGTCCCTGCTCGGCGAGAGGGCGGAATAGTCGAACCGCCCGGGTATGATCCCCATGCAGTAACGCAGAGACTGCGTCCTCATAGGAATCTGCTGCGGCGACTGTCGCACACACCACGACCATGATCACTGCGAAGAAGACACACCGCATCATCTCCCTTTCAGTTTTGACAGAGCCATGATCTTGACGAACATCGCGCCAATGCTCCAGCACCCATGACGACTCAAGACTACGACGGGCATGATTGGCCTTGCAACCACCGATCCCAGACGGACGAGACTGACCTGATCTACGCCTGGTGCAGTTATTGTTCGGCCTGCTTCGGCACCGCTTCTCTTCCTTCACCTTGCGGTTTTATCAGCACCTTTCTAGAATATGCCACCCTGAAACCCTGGGGCGCTGGTCGGGTGGCCAAGAATTCGCGGTGGAGACTATGGCAATCAAGGCACACAGAGGCTCGCTTGGCGCGTCTCTGTGAAGCGACTGGCGCACGACTCAGTGGAGATTGCCCTGTGAGTGCCAATCGTTCCTCTCCCTCCCTTCTCCTTGTCACCTCGGCTCTTTTCCTATCAATCGTCATTTTCGCAGCTCCCGCATGGGCGGATATTGAAGCGGGTATGGAGGCCTATGGCCGTGGAGACTATGCGACAGCCTTGCGCGAATGGCGCCCGCTGGCTGAGCGAGGACATGCAGGGGCCCAGTACAACCTCGGAATGCTGTACGACTTCAGAAAGGGTGTCCCGCAAGATTTCGCAATGGCGCGGCAGTGGTACGAGAAAGCCGCCGCGCAGGGGCACGCGGGCGCGCAAAACAATCTCGGAGGATTATATGAATTTGGCCATGGCGTGACGCGAAATGATGTCCTTGCCTACATGTGGTACGACATCGCAGCCCACTCGACCGATGACACGTGGCGGGATGTCGCAGCAGAAAATCGAGATGAGATCGCCGATGGTATGACGTCTGCACAGATTGCCGAAGCGAAGAAAAAGGCGAAGGAATGGAAGCCGAACGCCCAACGACCGGCGAATGTCCCATAGGCAACCAATCAAGACAACCATTTCGTCTATCGTAATACCTCATCGAACCAATTCTCGGTCAGACGGCTTGCCACATTTTTCGGAGTCCATTCCTTTGCCAGCTTTTGAGCTTCGGCTATTTGATCCTGAGTCATACGTTCTGCAAGCATTTCTCTCGTCATAACCGCGACTTCACGAGGTCCAGCAACGCTCGGATTCCGGGTATCTGAAAATGAGGCTGCTGCCAAGCTGAACCACATATGGGCTTGCAGGAAGTCCTGGGGAACGCCATCTCCTGCCTCGTACATTGTTCCAAGGGTTACCTGCGCGAGTGGCTCTCCCTGTTCCGCGGCTGGTTTCAACCACGTGAATGCAGTCTGATGACTTCTTGTGACGCCCTTCCCGTCGAAATACATCATTCCCAACGCCATCTGGGCCATGCTGTTACCTTGGATGGCAGATTTTCGATACCACCGCACCGCTTCACCATATTCTTGCGGAACGCCAACGACTCCACCCTCATATGCTCTTCCAAGTAAGTATTGATAATTTTGGTTACCTTCCTGGGCAAGTTTGCGAAACCGTATGGGCTGTTTATTGATAACAAGACGTAAAAGACAGTCAATACCATTGTCAGAATCAGGTGATAGACATGTTTTAGCGTCTTCAATGTCAGTGCCAGCATATGCATCCAGGCCTACATGTAGACAACAAATAACCACCAATAAGACGGTCCCTATGGAAGAAAGAAAGAGTTTCATGGCAGACCTCACAAAGCAGTCCACTGCTCGAAGGGAAGTTTGAGTTGGGAATTGTACGGCAGAGAAAGGAAAGCTGTCTATCTGTTGCTGACTCGGCAAGATTGCTTCAGTCGGCTTTTGTACAGCGCAGGTTGAAGATTCAATTTCTTTCCCCAGCGCTACACATTCTGCTGGAAGGGTCTCAGCACGAAAACAAGAGAACTACGACATCATCTCCGAGTTATGAGAACTTACTTCGCTCTTAATGCACACCACAGACACAATAACCCGCCGAAGACCATACTCCCAACAATCCCTGCAATGCTCACAACGATCCACCCCATGAACAATTCATATAACAACATGTTGAGTGCCCCTTACATGCAGCGACTGCCATAAATTCTGACTCATTTAATTCTAACACGGATTCTCATTTTCGTTAGATTTCAATCAATTTGAACCCCACCTCGGAAAGACGCTTATTTCACCACGGGAGGACCTCATCATGAAACAATTCGGTGCCATTGTTCTTAGGCTTGGTCTGCGCTTGACCTCTCGCGTTGACCCATTCGTCCATCTTGGTCCTCCCGTGGCAATCGCGCCTCACACCGCCGACCTCCTCGAACTTAACACGGCCACCTCGTAGCAGATCAAAGTCTCACCGGCAGTGGCGATGCCTACGCCTACTCAAAGTTGTTCATCACGCGCTGCCC
>DATNCR010000148.1:0-4186 GCA_035607135.1 Nitrospiraceae bacterium | reverse complement strand
CGTCGCCCTATACGTCGCAAGACAGTCACGAAGATGTTGCCGAATTAGGGACACGACTCGGAATCTCCGTCCGCACGATTCCCATCACGACGATATTCGATACCTATCGGCATGCGCTCGCAGAGACATTCGCGGGACGTGCGCTAGATACAACGGAAGAGAATCTCCAAGCCCGTATTCGGGGGAATTTCCTGATGGCCTTCTCGAATAAATTCGGTCATCTGGTGCTGACGACGGGTAACAAGAGCGAGATGAGCGTGGGGTATGCCACATTGTACGGGGATATGGCCGGAGGATTTGCCGTGATCAAAGATGTGCCCAAGACCATGGTGTACGACCTGGCGCGGCTCCGCAACCTCCGCGGCACAATCCCTGTGATACCCAAACGAACCGTAGATCGGCCGCCGACCGCCGAACTGAGGCCGAACCAAAAGGATGAAGACTCGCTGCCACCCTACGAGATCCTGGATCCAATTCTCCAGGCCTATGTCGAAGAAGACCGGTCTCTCGAAGAGATTGTCGAAGCGGGGTACGACCGTGCCACGGTGGCGCGCGTGATGACGTTGGTAGATGGCAGCGAGTACAAGCGCCGACAGGCGCCGATCGGTATCAAAATCACGCACCGGGCTTTGGGGAAAGATCGGCGAATGCCTATCACAAATGGTTACCGAAACTCCTAGCAGGATGCTGAAAAAGTCGACCTTCTCACCCGCCCAACCCCGGCGCGCCGGGACGCGCCTTTTCCCGTGCGGCGTTCTCGCATCGTTCAGATCCTCAACGGAGACCCGGCCGCCTCACCACTCGGCGGCGCGCACAAACGTGGTGCTCCTTATTCGTCGCACCGTGCGCCCCAAAGGGTACGCCTCCGGTCTTTGAGCATCCTCCGAGAAAGTTCTCCTAATCATGCGACAGGTGCAGGTCATCAAGGTTCTGAAAACCTTGAACCTTGGGGTTTCGGTGTTTGCGAGGCTGTCTGCTACGGTTTTGAGGAGGGGGTGGTTTTCCGCTTTTGGCTATCTGGTCCGGTCGTGGGTCCGAGCTGGTCTTGAACAGACTGCAGTTCCTTCCTGAGGGTTTCCATTTCCGACGCATTCTTATTGACGCGATCCCTGAGTGCCTGGATTTCCGCCTCGCGCTTCGCCAGGGCCTCTGCCGCCTGAGCCGAGGTGTCGGATACAGTCTCAGGCGCAGGACGTCCAGTGGTAGCTACCGGCGCATGTTGCAGCAGCTGATAATCGATGGCGAGAAACCTGTCGGTGGATTTTCCACTTGGCGGAGGATCAAAGCTATCGGACCGTTGAGCGACTTTCGGGGTGAACAGGAGGATATGGTTCCTGAGGCCTGTATAATCCATTCCCACCGATTGATAGTTGATATTGCGGATGTTGACATTCGCCCGGGCTTTTGAATACCGATATTGAGAGAGTGTCACGAATAGTTGTCGGCCATAGGCGTACAGAGAGCCGGCAGTTGTTTCCGTGTACGAAGATTCAAGTCCTGAACCTTCATAAATCGTCTGGACACTATACTCAATTTGCTCATCCGGCAATGCGGTACGTAGCCCCTCCGCCAGCAGTGGAGCAAGGAATTGGATATGTTGATCCGAAAAGACGGGAACGGGATACGAGGGGCCCGAGAGTAACTTCTGAGCCATGTGATCACCCTGATCCTGAACTTGTATGCCTTTCAATATCTGGGCAAGCAAAACTGGGTCCAAGGTGATGGGATGAGTCGCATGAATCGAGGGATCGGGAATCGTCTCCAAAGAGACGGTTCCGCGTGGATCATCCGAAAGGACCTTGCCGCTCGGGCCGAGTGTGCCACAGGCCGTGCCGACTAGACAGAGCAGAGCCAGGACACATGAAGACGTGCGAGATAGGGTCCGTACCGAGTGCCGGGATGGGGGAGTCATAGATGAGGCCGAATCTAACACAGACGAACGGGAAAGGCGAGGCGGGCGAGATGAAGGAGGGCGCCCGTCCCACCTTTCACGCCATGCTCGGCGGAGATCTAAATAGAGATAGGCATTGACAGATTTTCATGGTGCATGTATAAGGGCGCCAATCGGAGAGGGAAACAACGGCGTTTCCCACCGGCCTACAGGTATAGTACGGCATGGACAATGGCGTCCTTTGGTCCCGGCAGGGCTGAAGGACGTTTTTATTTATCCGTATTCAAGCCGGCTGCAGTGCGATGGTCGAGATGAACCAGATAGTGGGAAAAGCTGGACAGCAACCATGATCCGGGACTAAATGGCTGCTGAACGCGATTTCCAGGCAGGGGTCGGTGGGAATCGATGAGACGTGAGAGCGAATAGACGGGGAGGGGCCGACGGTGGCGCACAATGGCGTGCGTGTCGACAACGAGGTCGAGAGAAGAGAGACAAGCCGAGTGAGCAACCGAATCACCAATTGGATGAGGAGGATGGCATGAAGTCAGCAGGGAAACGTAATGGGCTAGGAATAGGAATCGGGCTAGGAATATGTGCGCTAGTTTCGCTTCTTAGCAGCAATGCGGTATTCGCCCAAGAGTCGCAATTGCGAGAGCCGCTGGCGAGTAAGGATGCGGACTCCCTCTGGAGCAAATTGGGCCTGAAGATTTCCGGGGCGACGGATGTGACGTATACGCAGAATTTCAACAATCCCAGCAACAACATCAACAATCTCCGCATCTTCGACACACAGGCTAACTCATTCGTGCCGCAAGTGGCACAGATCGTGATCGAAAAACCTGCCACGGCAGGCAGTGCGCTGGACCGGGTGGGTTTTCGCGCAAGGCTCAGTTATGGAGCCCAGGCCAGGTTTTCGCGAGCCCGTACGAATTACCAACCAGGGCAGGATGCTGCAGAGTTTGACCCCCAAGAGATCTACGGCGAATACCTCGCCCCGATCGGCAACGGCCTGAAGATTCAAGTAGGAAAAATCCATACATTGGTCGGATTAGAACAGATCAATGGTTGGGACAACTACAACATTTCGCGTACCTTCATGTTCGGTCTGAGCCAAGCCTTCACGACGACCGGCATACGGTTCACCTATCCGATTAATACATGGGCGACCGTGGCCCTCGGACTCGTCAATGGTTGGGACAACATTGAGGACAATAACAGGGGTAAAACATTCGAGTGGGGCGTCTTCCTGACCCCGCACGATAGGTTCTCAGCCACCTTCTACGGAACCTACGGAGCGGAACAGGGGAATGGAAATAACGTCGGTGGTAATGCAGCTGTCGGTGTCTGTACGAGCGGTACAACCGGTTGCGATCCTTCGGCCAAGCGGTTAGTGGCGGGGTCGATCATCACGGTGAAGGTCACAAACAGTGATACTCTCGTCTTTGAGCCCTACTATGCGAATGAGAGCAACGCCAGCACAATCAGAGCGGCAGCAGGCCAGTCGCCGAACGCCCGCTGGGGTGGAATTGGTAGCTACTGGATTCATGACTTCAACGATCAGAATCAGCCCAATGCCTTCAGCTACCGGTTTCGTGGAGAACTCTGGGAGGATGCAGGCGGGGCCCGTTCCTGCACTGGCGGCGGGAATTTCAACGGCGGTACCAATGTTTGCGCTGGTACTCCTGGTGGGTTTAGCCCTGCTGCTGTTGCACCTGCCACTGGCGGTTTCAATGTCGCAACCGGTGGCGGAACGACTCAGACCCTCTGGGAGATCACCAATACACTCCAATACAAGCCAGCTCCGTCACTCATCACGAGAGTGGAGGTTCGGCATGACCATTCAGACAGAAATTCTTTCCTGCGTGGCACTGTAGCGACGAACAATCAAACAACCCTCGGATTCCAAGTCATCTATCTGTTCTAAGCGAGGGGATCAGGGAATTGTGCTGACAGTTGAAGTGTAGTTCCTGTATTGAGCTCGGTCGAAGCGCCTCCGTGGCATGGGCCACGGAGGCGCTGACGATAGGAGCCACCAACCGCTTGTACAGACAGGTAGAAGCAAGGTTGGCGGGATTGAGGGTGATCTCGTGCAAGGAACAGATGGTTCAGACGCTGGTTCACTAATCCACTCGGGTAGGCCGATCCTTCGACAGATTCAAGATAGCGTAAGACGGAGCACCGTATGCTTCGATGGAGACGCCTGTCCTCAATCGGGACGAAGGGGTCGCGTGAGACAACCATCGGGGGCCGCTCAGAACATTTCGACCAACGTATTGACGTATTGACAACCTCGTC
>DATNCR010000058.1:0-3643 GCA_035607135.1 Nitrospiraceae bacterium | reverse complement strand
GGTGGTTTTTACAAATGTTTTCTTCTTGACCTTCTCCTTGGAATCCTTGTCCTCGACAAAGCGACCAGCCCCCACGGCAAGGACCTCTCCTTCGACCGGTTTCTCTTGCGCGCTGTCCGGAATGATAATCCCACCATAGCTTTTGCCGCTCGGCTCGCCGGTACGAATCAATACCCAATCGTGCAACGGTTGTAGTTTCATCGAGGTCGCTCCTTTCATTCGTACGAGGAATGTACCGGGCTGTCTCCAATCCCGGCATACCGCAGAACATGATGTGAGTCGGCTCCCTCAGCATAGCATGTCTACCATTGATAAACGCACCACAAGAAGTCACCGAGCCCTCCTTGACGCACTACCAGGCCAAGGACTAGGCTGAAGATTCGGTACAACTGGGAGGTGCCTTATGCCACTCCTCATTCTACTCCTCGTGATGATGGCCAATGTGCCTGCGTGCAATCCTGCCCCGACACCTGGACCGGCGACACAACAATCCTCCAAGTCTTCCCTACCATTATCTGATCGGGGCAATCAGCCGGGAAAGCTGACTACCATTATTCTGGCGATAGATCGGGTGCGACGTGCAACAGGGTGGGGGACGCCGGCTTCTATTCCAGTCCAGCTCCACACCTAGACTGAGAGGCCCCCATGCCCTTTATACTCCGTCCCTTCCGCCGCTTTCCGGTGCAATGTGCTGTCACCTATAACGCTGGGCCATTCCAGGGCCATGGCACGGTCTGGAACCTCTCCTGCACCGGCTGGCGACTTTCCGGCGATCTACCCATGCGACCAGGCGAAACGCTGTCTCTCATCGTGACGCTCCCGAATGAGCAACGAATTGAAATTCTCGAAGCAGTCGTGCGCTGGTCGCGTCATCAGGAGTTTGGGGTCGAGACGGTTGTGACGTCGAAACATACGGAGGCTCGTGTGATTCATTACGTGCAGCGATTGGCGCACGAGTCGGTAGAAATTCTCCACGAGTGACCGGGTATGACGCTGCTGAAGGAATGGTGGCAGTGGTTTAAGCGGCAAAGTTGGCTCAACAAAGTTATTATTGTTGGACTGTCGTCCTCGTTGGTGCTGTTTCTCATCCCGTTGGCTGTGTCCTGGCTCAAACCAACCCCAGTCCATGTCGGCGTAGCCTTCTATATCTATGAGCGTGCCTTCATTCTGGAAGGGAACACCAAGACTTACTTCTATGAAAACCGAAACCTGGTTTCCGAATGCAGTCTCCGGCGAATCGAACAGACCCTGCCGAAAAGCCGTGCCAAGACCCCCACTCCGCAGTCTTGGGTCTTAAGTAAGTTTCTTCTTGAGAACGTGTCCGGCCAGGACATTACGAATTTCCGTATGGGTGTCAGGTCTCCGCTCCTCCATCCAAGTACCACGGTGGTCACGACAAGGGATATTGAGGCCACAGGAACGTTGGACACAACTGCGCAGGATGCCCAGCCCACCTATGTGATTGCAGTTCCGGTCATGGCAGCTTCGGCCGCATCAGTTCTAATCTTGAAGACTCCGATCGACGAGAAGGTGCGACGGTTTTTATATGTGGATCGTGGCCGGGTGACGATTCAGGTGCCATTTTTATCAGCGGATCAGTTTGGGACTTTTCCCCTCAAAATATCCCGCCTCAACGCCATGAAGATCTTGAACCGGGAGAGTGTCCTGCGAACCGGCGATGAAATGTTCGCGGATGAAAAGATTGAGTTTGAGATGCTAGCCTCAGACGAACCGGATCTTCACGATGAAGATATGTCGTATCAGCTTCTCCCAAAGGCGCGCGCATGTCCGGAGGGAACGGCGGGTGACTGGTAGGAATCGGTGACCGGGCACATGAGCCCCTCTCCAGAATTGAGGCAATAAGGCTACACCTGAGGTCTTTTTCGTGTTCCCTGCCACAGCGCTCCAGTGCCTCCTCACCGCTGCTCTGTATTAGACAATTCCAACCTCTACGCATAGATCCGCGGCTTCATGTGTCTTTTCCCCGGTCGCAACTTGGAGAAATAGTCTCTTGGCCACTCAGCATGGGTCTTGCTCTCCTGTATTATCCGTAACGTGTGCTTGACACTTCGTGAGAGGAGACGAACGATGAATGATGTGACCAACAATGTTTCCACTCATGTTCCACGCGATTTCTCCTCCGCTATCTGTAGGACCCTGGTGATCTTGGCAGCCCTGGTCGCGCTCTTTGGGCCGAGTGGAACCGGCTTGGCTTCAGCCGAGTCAACTCCCACTGAATCAGTGAAGCGCACGATCGCCGATGTGGTCCGTATCCTCGACAATACAGAGTTGAAACAGCCTACCAGCGCGATAGAACGCCGCCGGCAGATCGAGCATGTCGTCAAGGACCGAGTGAGCTATGAAGAAATGGCCAAACGTTCTCTGGGCCAACCCTGGACAGAACTGACCAAGACTCAACAGAAGGAATTTGTCGCCCTCTTCGTGCAGCTGCTTCGCGATACATTTGCCGGCAGAATTGACGACTATACGGGCGAGCAAGTGGTCTATCTGTCTGAACAGCGAGAAGGGCAGTTTGCGGAAGTGAAAACACAGCTCACGGGCGACAAGGTGGACACACTCCTCGATTTCCGTCTGGCGAACCGGCAAGGCACTTGGCTGGTCTACGATGTCGTCATCGATGGCGCGAGCATCGTCGGCAATTACCACGCACAATTCACCAGCCTGATCCGCGATCTCACCTACCAGGGTCTGGTGGAGAAGATGAAAGAGAAAACGCTCGTAGCCAAAGCGTTTGAAATGACGCCAGCGCCCTAAGCGCCGGCGTCATCGTTCTTCCCGGTTTACACATTCTCCTCGGACTTTTCACTCCAATCCAGCAAAATTCCTGTCTTGTGAAAGAACACAAGGGAGGCAACTTCGATGTCTATAGGAGGTGCCCCCTGCTAGGCATAGGATGGGGCGTTGCCTGGCTTCCACTTGATACTACAGCCGACACTGGGGTGTTGATTCCCGTCAACCGGGTTCCCGATAAGCACGGCATCGATCGCGGCACGAAGATCGAGACCAGTCACCGGCTTGTTGTTGCCAGGGCGACTTCCGTCGAGTTGTCCGCGATAGACTAACCGCTGCCGGCTGTCAAAGAGGTAGAAGTCAGGGGTACAGGCTGCCTTATAGGCCTTCGCGACTTCTTGGGTGTCGTCGAAGCAGAAGGGAAAACGAAAGTGGAGACGCTGGGCCATCTCCTTGAGGCGTTCCGGGGCATCCTCAGGATAGTGCATGGGATCGTTGCTGCTGATACCAATGAGGCCAAGCGTGCTGTTCGCATAGTCCTGTCCAATCCTGGCAATCTCCATCTGGACATGCACGACATAGGGACAATGCCGACTGAGGAACATGACCAGCAAAGCGGACTTTCCGGCAAACGAGTCGAGCGAGTAGACCTGACCTGTCGCCACGTCGCGCAAGGTAAATGGGTGAGCTGCGCTTCCAAGCGGAAGCATTACGGATTCCGTTGCCATCGAAACCTCGTGCCATCATTCGGGAAAACACAATTACCGCGAAGACGCGGGTGGGGGCAACGGATCGGCCAGGGCGGGGAGTCATTTCATCAACGATTGTCATTCATCTCTTTGCGGATGATTTCCTCGGCTTTCAGCCAATCTTCCACATGTCGCTCCGGCTG
>DATNCR010000056.1:0-5314 GCA_035607135.1 Nitrospiraceae bacterium | reverse complement strand
CGCATCGCGATCACTCGGTGTGTGAAGCGCGGTGGCCAGGTATGGACGAGAATATTCCCCGATAAACCGATTACCAAGAAGCCGGCTGAGACTCGAATGGGTAAAGGGAAGGGCAACCCGGAATACTGGGTCGCTGTCGTCAAGCCCGGCCGTATTCTCTATGAGATGGATGGCGTGACGCCGGAGGTGGCCAAGGAAGCCTTCCGCTTGGCTTCCCATAAATTGCCCATCGCGACGAAGTGTGTCATTCGCGGCGAGTTCTAGCTTCGATCGAATAGAACGCAAGAGTAAAGGGATTGCATCCATGGATCTGAAGGAATTACGGCAACTCACGGGGCCTGAGCTGGCGGAGAAGATGCAGCAGCTCACTCAGGAACTCTTCAATTTTCGTTTTCAACTGGGAACCGGGCGGTTGGAAAACCCCATGCAAGTTCGAAAGACGAAGCGGTCCATCGCCAGGATCAAAACGATTCAACGTGAGCTCGCACAGGTCGAACCACACTCTACCGCGGCGAAAGGGGCTTGAGGATGGGAGAGTCAGTCAATAAGCGCCGTGAATGGGTTGGGCGTGTGGTCAGCAATAAGATGGATAAGACCGTGGTCGTTGAAATCGAGCGTTCGGTGATTCACCCACTCTACCGGAAAGTGCTTCGACGAGTGACAACATTCAAGGCGCACGATGAGGATAATGCCTGCAAAATAGGCGACCGCGTGCGCATGGTCGAGACCAGGCCCATCAGTAAAGATAAGCATATGCGGGTTGTCGAAGTCGTGGAAAAGGGACGGGCTGAGTAGATCGAAGGCGTGCGAAGGGTAGAGGAAACACCGGGACTATGATTCAAAGCTATACATACATGGACGTGGCCGATAACTCCGGTGCCAAGCAGGCCATGTGCTTTCATGTGCTTGGTGGGACCAGGCGTCGCTATGCCTCGCTCGGAGACATTGTTGTCGTGGCTGTCAAAGAGGCCATTCCTGCGGCAACAGTCAAGAAGGGCGATGTAAGCCGTGCTGTGGTCGTGAGGACCACCAAGGAGGTACGTCGTGAGGATGGTTCCTACATCAAGTTTGATCGGAATGCCTGCGTGCTAATCAATAAGGATGGGGATCCCGTCGGGACTCGTATCTTTGGGCCGATCGCGCGTGAGCTCCGGTGGAAGAAGTTTATGAAGATTATTTCCCTCGCGCCGGAAGTGCTGTAGCGAGGGTGGAGACGGCGGGATGAATAAGCAGACGTTGAAAAAAAATCGAATTCGTAAGGGCGATGTGGTGGTCGTGATTGCCGGGCGTGACCGTGGCAAGTCAGGAAAAGTACTGTCGGTTGATCCCGGAGTGGGGAAGGTTGTGGTTGAAAAGTTGAACATGATCAAGCGTCACACTAAGCCGAATCAGAAAGTCAAACAAGGTGGCATTCTCGAACGAGAAGCGCCATTTGCGATTTCAAATGTGATGTATTTGTGTCCTGTGACGCAGAAGCCGACTCGGTTGGGTGTGCGGATGCTTGATGATGGCCGACGAGTCCGGTTCAGCAAAAAATCAAACGACACTGTCGAGTAGGAGCGAGGACGCCAGATGGCGAAAGTTGAATCAGGAAAAGGTAGTAAGACGTCGGAGCGGCGGCCGCCCAAGAAAAAAGAAGGGGCGTCTGCGCCGCAGGCGAAGGACCAAGGCAGCGAAGAGTCCAAGTTCAATCCACGGATGCGAGAGGCCTACTTGCAGAAAGTTGTGCCCGCGCTCATGAAAGAGTTCGGTTACAAAAACATCATGCAGGTCCCGAAGCTTGAACGGATTGTGCTGAATGTGGGGATGGGAGAAGCCATTCAGAACGTGAAGCTATTGGAGAGTGCCGCCGGGGAATTGGGTGTCATTACAGGGCAGAAACCGCTGATTACCAAGGCGAAGAAGGCCATCGCCACCTTTAAGCTACGTCAAGGGATGCCGATTGGCACAAAGGTCACGTTACGGAGTCGCAGAATGTGGGAATTCTTCGATCGTCTTGTGACGTTATCATTGCCACGGATTCGAGACTTCCGCGGTGTCTCGCCGAAGTCGTTCGATGGCCGAGGCAATTACACGCTTGGCCTCAAAGAACAGCTCATTTTCCCTGAAATTAAGTACGACGAGGTTGCATCCATCCATGGGATGGATATTACGATCGTCACGACTGCCAGGACCAACGATGAGGGCCGGGCATTGTTGAAGCATTTGGGAATGCCATTCCGGACGTAATATCACGCGAAGGAGCTGCAGGTGTCGAGATTAGCGCTCAGAAATAAATCGGCCGTCAAGGCGAAGTTTCCGGTCCGGGACTATCACCGGTGTGAGATCTGCGGGCGTGTACGAGGGTTCTTGCGCCGGTTTCGCATGTGTAGAATTTGCTTTCGGTTATTGAGCCTCAAGGGTGAGATCCCTGGGGTTCGGAAATCGAGTTGGTAGATTATCCGTTTTCCAGGTCACGAGGCTGGTGATCCGCACCTGGTCACACGAAGAACGTTGGTGAAAGGGTTGGTATGGTCACAGATCCCATTAGCGATCTCTTAGTACGATTACAAAACGGGCTGCGCCGGCGTCATGATGTCGTGAGCGTTCCCGCCTCTCGTCTCAAGCGCGAGGTGCTCCGAATTCTCCAAAACGAAGGATACATTCAGGGCGTCCAGCCGGATGTCGCGAATGGACATGCTGTCCTGAAAGTACAGTTGCGGTATATGGAAGAAGGGCAACCCATGGTTACCGGTATGCAGCGAGTGAGCAAGCCGGGTCGCCGTGTGTACGTCGGGATCAAAGACATCCCGCGAGTCAAAAATGGCATAGGTGTGGCGATCTTGTCCACCTCGAAGGGATTGATGACGGATCAGGACTCTCGCCGTGCTGGCCTAGGTGGAGAAGTGTTGTGCTCTGTATGGTAGTGCGTAGAGTGAAGCGGTTTATCATTGTGGGGGCGTGCTAGAGGAACGAGGCATCGATGTCACGCATAGGAAAAAAACCAATCCAGATTCCAGCAGGAGTGGATGTCAAAGTCGCCGGGCCGGTCGTGTCCGTGAAGGGCCCGCTCGGGAAGCTCGATTGGTCATTGTCCGCAGGCCTCGGGGTCTCAGTCGCGAATGGACAGCTAGTCGTGAGCCGATCAAATGAGGACCGGCAAGTCCGTGCATTGCACGGATTGGCTCGTGCTGAGCTGAGTAACATTGTTCAGGGTGTGACGAAGGGCTACGAACGCAATTTAGAAATTACCGGAGTTGGCTACAAAGTCGCCGTGCAGGGTCGGACGATGAGCTTCAATGTGGGCTATATCAATCCGGTCACCTATCCAATTCCAGTTGGAATCGACGTGAAGGTGGATAAGCAAACGCTGATCAATGTGAAGGGGGCTGACAAGCGATTGGTGGGGCAAGTTGCGGCGAACTTACGAGCCATCAAGCCCCCCGATGTCTATAAGCAGAAGGGCGTTCGCTATGCCGGGGAAGTGTTGCGTAAGAAAGCCGGAAAGACAGGGAAGTAGGGTGACTCATGAATGCTGCGGATAAAGCAAGCCAGTTAACCAGGCGGAAACAGCGGGTGCGGAAGCGAGTGTTTGGAACGGCCGAGCGTCCACGCCTCAACGTGTTTCGCAGCCGCTCCCATATCTATGCGCAGATCGTTGACGATCTCAAGGGAACCACGTTGGCTGCTGCATCCTCCCTGGATAAGTCCCTGCGCACATCGGTAAAGTCCACCGGCAGCATCGATGGCGCAAAGGCAGTTGGAAAGCTGTTAGCTGAACGAGCGAAAGCCGCCAAGGTGCAAGCCGTGGTATTTGACCGTGGCGGTCGGATGTATCACGGCCGCGTCAAAGCATTGGCTGAGGCCTCGCGCGAAGGCGGTCTGCGCTTCTAGATCGTGCCTCGATTCTGCCACGGTGTGGGAGCGAGGGGAATAAAGAGGAGATATGTTAGGTGCGAGTTAATCCAGATGAACTAAGCCTGAAGGACAAGGTGGTCTTCATCAACCGCGTGGCGAAAGTCGTGAAGGGTGGAAAGCGTTTCAACTTTTGCGCGCTGGTTGTTGTCGGGGATGGACAGGGGTGGGTCGGTATCGGAAAAGGGAAGGCTGCCGAAGTGCCGGTTGCAATCTCGAAGGCGGTTGAACAGGCGAAGAAAAACTTAGTCCATGTCGCCCTCACCTCTGGAACGATTGCGCATGAGGTCCATGGGTTGTTCGGAGCCGAGCATGTTCTCCTGAAGCCCGCACAGAAGGGAGCAGGAATTATTGCTGGAGGCGCCGTCCGGGCGGTGGTCGAGGTCGCGGGCGTCCATAACGTCATTGCGAAGACGCTGGGCCGTGGAAACCCCTTTAATACGGTCCGCGCCACGCTCAACGGTCTCTGTCAACTCCGCAACGCTGAAGACGTGCTCAAAATGCGCCGCAGTATGGTAGGCGACGTACAGAATAAGGTGAGTGCCTAATGCCTGCAGCTAAGATCGCCAAAGCCAGCCTCAAGGGGTTCGTGATTACCTTGCGACGAAGTCCTATTGGCACACCGCAAAAACATCGACGTGTCTTGAGTGGTCTGGGGTTGAGGAAGATCAGGCAGACGGTGACTCGCCCCAATACTCCACAAGTCAGAGGGATGATTGGTAAAGTTGGGTATTTATTGGAAGTGCAGCCACAATGAACTTACACGAGCTCGGTCCAGCCAAAGGATCTAGGAAACGACGTAAGCGTATTGGCCGTGGTCCCGGTTCTGGTCATGGGAAAACATCGGGCAAGGGTCATAAGGGTCTGTTAGCCAGATCCGGCGGTCGGAGCCGACAGGCCGGTGGATTCGAAGGCGGTCAGATGTCCCTGATCCGTCGAGTACCGAAGCATGGCTTTACGAATGTATTTCGTAAGGAGTACTCGATTGTCAACCTGAAAAGCTTGGGTGACATGGTTGTATCCGGTACCATCACACCCCAGGCGCTGGTCGATGTCGGCTTGGTTAAGCGCAAGTCGTTGCCGATCAAGATTCTTGGAAGCGGAGACCTCACGAAGGCGATCGTTGTGCAGGCCCATAAATTTAGTAAGTCCGCAGAGGCAAAGATTCGAGCAGCTGGAGGGAGAGTCGAGGTCATTCCCGGTGTTTGAGAGACTCCTGACCAGTTTTCAGAATATTTTAAAAATCCCTGAGCTGCGCACTCGCATCCTCTTTACCGTGGGGATGTTGGTGGTGTATCGGATCGGGGCCCATATTCCTACGCCTGGGATCAACGGCGACGCCCTCTCGGAGTTTCTGCAAAAGCAGGGCGGCGCACTGCTCGGGTTTTTGGACATTTTTTCCGGCGGGTCGCTCTCGCGG
>DATNCR010000049.1:0-13791 GCA_035607135.1 Nitrospiraceae bacterium | reverse complement strand
CGACAATCTGACTCGTGTATCAACCGACAAAGTATTGGAGAACGTCCGGATCATTGATCGATGGGGTGATGTGCGCAAAGGGCTCCACTATGCCTTGGCAGGGATGCACCGGCCTCAGGCAGAGACCTCGTTCATGGAACGGATTATCGAGTTGGATCGATCGATCAGCGATGATGTCGAAGAGGCCCAGCGGCCATCTGATAAGCTGGCAAAAGTCAAAGCATTGAGACGGGCTGCCAGAAATCTGGTGCTGCGTGAGGCCTACAACGCTGACCTTCGAGTGGTTCGTCCGAGTGGCCAGGGCACCGCCGCAGCCTACCGTGTGAGCGAACTCACACACGAACTCGAAGAGTTCCTGGCCACAAATCTGGTATTGGCGGTTGCGGTGACCGGCGATCAGGCTGAACCGGTGCAACGCGCCTTGACGGAAGGATTGCTGAAGGAAGGGTTGCAAGTGACGAGTCGACCGTTAGGAGGGGATCGTTCAGTCGGTGGTGATTCGAGCGGACCATCTCCGGAGCTGCTCGTGCGTGGCATTGTCAGGGTGTGGCCGATCGATGTGCGGGATCCCCAGTTTAAATTTGTGAGATGGTGCAGCGATCTTGAAGTTGTGGATGTGGCTAGCCATCGGGTAGTCGGCGCCTTGTCGAAGGGTGGGAAGGAAGGCCATCTGTCGGAGCGTGAGGCGACGGCCAGAGTTGTGCGTGTCATGCAGCAAGAGTTTTCTGCCGATGTGGCGAAATCCATTGCGGCACATGTGTATGGAGAGACAGAATTGCCGACACAGGCGGGCCAGTCTGCGGGATGTCCGCGGGACGGGCTGGTCTCTGCGCCGGCGTTAGCACCCCACTAATTTAGAAGGAGAGAGGAAGGGTATGGCCAAATCGAAATCGGAAGCAGGACGTACACCAACTCGTGCACCACGAAGTCGTGGCCGCGGGTTGACGGTCACAAAACAACGGGTTCCCAGTCGCTTGGCGAAACGTCGCCTGGGTGAGCGGCTCAAGAACGACACCGCGTCGTTTAATCAAGGCAACTTGGCCGACAAGTTCCGGAAGGAAGGCTATGACGAGCTGCCGCTGGATGAACTCCAAGATCGGCTTTCGAAAATGTCGGGCCCGTTGGCCGCCATTATCCTAAAGGGGAGAGTGTGATCGCATGCCATACTACTATTTCGACTCAACAGCTCTGGTAAAACGGTACAGCATGGAACGCGGTACACGCATCATCAGCAGGCTGATGGTCAAGCGGAGCAAAGTGGCAATTCTGCCGACATGGTCCGTGACTGATTTCTACACGGTGTTCGCAAATCGAGCCCACCATGGAGAGATTACCCGGGATGATTGCTATTCGGTGATTCATAAATTTGAACGAGAATCACAAGAGGGTCTCTTCCAGTTTATTACTCCGACGATGCAGACGTACTTAGCGACGAAGGAACTTGCCTTGGAGTATCCTGCGCTCCGATCACCACAGGTATTGCATTTGGCACTGGCGTTGGAACTCAAGCCGTTGCGGCTGACCGTCGTCAGTGCCGATACGCAGCTACTGACGGCCTGTCATTCGGCGGGCCTCCATACTATTAACCCTGAAGAGGATTGATGAAAGACCATGGTGGGTACCTTTGCGTAGGGGTCGATTAACAACTTCGACGTTATCGCTATGTGCTGGATGGGCAGAAGGAACGTCCGGATCCGGCATCCCATTTTCAGCCTGTAGGCGTGCGGATGATAAGGGCCGCCCGCTGCCGATGGAGCGTGCGATAGAGAAACAATACCTGCTCCGACTCCTCGATCCATACACGATGTTCATGCTGGCTGGACTGAGCTGATTCTAGCGGCAGAATGGATTTGCGGAGCGTGATGAGCCGATGGTACCAGCGAAGGATTTGGTTGTGTTCGACTAGTGTTTGGATTCCTGGATGAACCCGTGAGTGCTCGAATGTGTCGGGATTCTGTGAGTCCGGCATCTCGCCCTCCCAAGCAAATGAGGCGAATTCTGCCCGTCGTCCTTTCCGAACTGCTTCAACTAAGGCTGGGTCTCCATGGTCAGTACACACTAGTTATCGGACTCAAGGAACAAACCATTTCGGTTCCAGCCTACGGCGTGGCTGTCTATCTGGACAGCACCCCTTCAGCGTAATTCCGCAGCAAAGAGCCGTCTACTCAGCCAGATCGATTCTTTGACAGCCCCCACGGGTTTCGTAGAAGTCGTACCTCGACAGCTTCTCCAATCCATCTCAAACGAGAAAAACGCTCTGGCAGATGTAACACACAAAGAAGAGGGTTGAATAAGGCCCGGGTGTGGTCAACAATCATTATTAGCGGATCAGAGGCGTTGAATGCTCCAAACGATCCGAGAACCAGTCCGAGGATCCAATGCCAATCTCCCATCCGAGGATTCCCACCGCGACCTATCGGCTTGAGGCCACTGGGCGCGCGGTTATCGATAGGCACCTGTTGACGGGGGCAAATGCGGTAGTGGTAGAGGCATAGAGGCAAAAGAAAAAAACATCCGTTTCAGACCTTCGCCGCTTCCCTTCGACTTCTAAGACCCATGTCGCGTGGGTGGCCCTGTGGTCCATTGGATGGCCGTCGCTGCGGGAAAGAGGGTGTGTTGACCTGTGAAGTTGATAGGGGGGAAGGCGAGGCCGTCCTGGAAGGGGATTGTCAAGGTGAGTGGATTTTAGAAGGCAAAGAGGCGAGACGTGCAAAGAGCTAACCAACCGTTTTGCTTCACCGGATCAAGCGAGCTGCGAGAAATTCTCGGGCAGGAAGCGGACGATGAAAAGCGGTTAGTAGAATTGCTCGAAGAGGTCCCGCTCAGCTCCATCTACTATCATACGCACACCTATTTCTTACGACACAGTCATGTCGAACGGCTGTATCCAAATGACTTTGCCCAGTGGGTGGCGATGGAAGTCAGAGATCATGTCCTCGGTGAACGCCTTGCTGTGATTGACCCCTTCGAATTACAAGGGCTTGAACCATTGAGGGACGAGCTCATTTCAGTGATCGACGATCATTTGTCACGCACACCGATTGTGCCGCGGGTCATCTTCGGCAAGCCGTTCAATTTCAATCAGTCCAGAATTCTGGAGGTTTCCACCGGCCTGGAGGTATGGACATTACAAGAATTTCGTAATGCCCTATCCGAGGTGGACGTGAGCGCGATCTATTATCATATGTTCGAAGCCCGTCATCGTCTCGGTAAGCAGGAGAGTGATTTTTCAGCCTGGATCGAGGAAAACCTACAGATGCCGGAGTTAGCCGGGAAATTTCGCGCCATTAATCCATATCGGGGGAGTCTTGAGCGTCACAGATCCGCGCTCTTAACGGTGTGTGACGAGTTTCTCGGAACGGGATCCGACTAGCACGAGCGAGGATCATTGCTGTGGCGACCAAGGACCCGCTTTGGTTTAAAGACGCCGTCTTTTATGAGCTGCACGTCAAGGCCTTCTACGACGGTAATGACGATGGGATCGGCGATTTTCGCGGACTGATCCAGAAGCTCGACTATCTTGAGTGGTTAGGGGTCACATGCATCTGGCTATTGCCGTTTTTCCCCTCTCCGTTACGGGATGATGGTTATGATGTCTCAGACTATCGCGGCGTGTTCCCGGATTATGGTTCACTCGAAGACTTCCGTACCTTTCTTCAAGACGCGCATAGGCGGGGGATTCGTGTCATCGCAGACCTCGTGCTCAACCACACGTCCGATCAGCATGCCTGGTTTCAGGAGGCCAGACAATCTCCCCGATCACCCCGGCGCGACTTTTACGTCTGGAGCGACAGTGACAAAAAGTATGAGAAGACCAGGATCATTTTTATCGATACAGAGCGGTCCAATTGGACTTGGGATCCAGTTGCGGAGCAGTACTACTGGCATCGGTTCTTCAGCCACCAACCTGACCTCAATTATGATAATCCTGAATTGCGCAAGGCCATGCTGGAGGTGATGGCGTTTTGGCTCGATCAGGGGCTGGATGGGTTTCGGTGTGATGCCGTGCCGTATTTGATCGAGCGAGAGGGCACGATCTGCGAGAACCTGCCGGAAACGCACGAGTATTTGAAGGATATTCGAAAGTGGATCGACGAGCGCTACCAGGGCCGCATCCTGCTGGCGGAAGCGAATCAGTGGCCGGCCGATGTCCGTCCCTATTTCGGTGACGGTAATGAATGTCACATGGCGTTTCATTTTCCATTGATGCCGAGGCTCTTCATGGGCATCCGCAGCGAAGATTGGCATCCGATTGTCGACATGTTCACACACACGCCGGCTATTCCCGAAGAGTGCCAGTGGTGTTTGTTTCTCCGAAATCACGATGAACTGACCTTGGAGATGTGTGCGGGCGAGGAACGGGACTACATGTATTATGCCTATGCTCGAGATCCCCAGATGCGGCGCAACGTCGGGATCGCACGCCGTCTCGCTCCATTGCTTGAAAATGACCGGCGCAAGATTGAACTCCTGAACAGCCTCGTGTTCACTTTGCCGGGGAGTCCCATCATTTATTATGGGGACGAGATCGGGATGGGAGATAACATTCATCTGGGGGATCGCAATGGCGTGCGCACCCCTATGCAGTGGAACGCCGACCGGAATGCGGGATTTTCCAAAGCCGACCCCTCGAAACTGTACCTTCCCGTAATCTTCGATTCAATTTATGGATACCACGCGACGAATGTTGAGGCTCAGGTCCAGACACCCTATTCCCTGGCGCATTGGATGAAACACATGATCTCCATCCGCAAAAAGTATCCCGCCTTCGGGAGGGGTACCTTAACGTTTCTCCGGCCACGAAATGACAAAGTGCTCGTCTACCTCCGGCAGTACCTCAATGAGACACTGCTCCTGGTCCATAATCTGAGTGGGTCTGCTCAAGCGGTGGAGTTGGATCTGGGAAGGTTCGCCGGGGCGGCGCCGATTGAACTATTCGCCGAGACGCGGTTTCCAGCGATCGGGGAAAGACCATACATGCTCAGCCTCGCGCCGTATGGATATTATTGGTTCAGGATTCGTCAGGCGGCTCGCGAGGACGCCATCTATGGAATCGAAGGAAGCGTGATTTAACGCGTACGCATTCCCCCTTGTTTGGAGCAAGGCGAAAGATATGCGACTAGAGTTGGATGACTATCGGGACAGCGCGACGAAGGGGACGGTCGATTTTCTGTATCGGCTGAGCGATCTGGTCAAGGGAAGGAGTTTCTTGCATGTGAACGCCGTGCGGTACGGGGGCGGCATGGCAGAGATTCTTCGCCGCCTCGTGCCGATGTTGACGGCGTTGGGAGTCGAAGCCCGGTGGGAAGTTCTCGCAGGCGACCAGGAATTTTTCGACGCCACCAAACGAATCGGCAACGCATTGCAAGGCCAGGAACAGTCGTTTACCGAGCAGATGTCCCAATCCTATCTCAAGATTAACAACCGGAACGCCCAAGTCCTCAATCTCGATGCCGACCTTGTCATGGTTCACGACCCGGAGCCTGCCGCGCTAATTGAACATCGTAAAGGGGGAAAATGGATTTGGCGCTGCTATCTGGATCTTTCACAGCCTCAGCGCCGTGCCTGGAGTTTCCTTCGCCATTTCGTCGTCCGCTATGACGCGGCCATTTTTTCCGTCACAGGATTTGCCCAACGGCTACCGATCCCCAAGTTTTTGATTTATCCGTCGATCGATCCGTTAAGCGAAAAGAATCGTGAGATGTCCCGCGTGGAAGTGAACCGGATGATGGACCGCCTCGGGATCTTGAGGGACAAGCCGATTCTATTACAGGTGGCGCGCTTTGATCGCTTTAAAGATCCGATCGGAACGATCGCAGCCTACCGGATGGTGAAGAAACATTTCGATTGCCGTCTCGTACTGGCCGGCGGCGGTGTGGCGAACGACCCTGATGGCGAGGCCGTGCTGGCCGATGTGAAAACCGCCGTAGGGCAAGACTCCGATATCCATGTGCTGCAGTTACCACCCGAAGCGGATGGCGAAATCAATGCCCTACAGCGAGCCGCCACTATTGTCCTTCAGAAATCCATTAAGGAGGGATTCGGCTTGGCAGTTTCTGAGGCGATGTGGAAGGGCAAGCCGGTCGTCGGCGGAACTGCAGGCGGGATTGCGGAGCAGATCGTAGACGGGGTGACCGGCTATACCGTGCATTCTATCGAGGGCGCGGCATTCAGGATCAGGCATTTGCTGAACAATCCCGGATTGAGTCAACGCATGGGCGGCGCGGCTCGAGAACATGTGAGGCGCAACTTCCTGATCACGCGACACCTGAACGATTACTTGACGCTCTTAAAGATATTCACGCACTGATGGGGACGCATCGGTTGCCTGACCCACATCCGGTACTGGTAATGAGTTGCTATGGCGACAACCAAGACGGTTTCCGGCGAAGTTCTGGAGCAGATAGGTGATAGAGGGAAAGTCGAGGTGCTGATAGGAATCCCTACGTTCAATAATGTCAAGACGGTCGAGCCAGTGCTCACAGCCGTCAGAGATGGACTCAGTAAGGTGTGTCCCCAAGCATCAGTATTGGTGGTCAATGCGGATGCCGGCTCACAGGACGGCACACAAGCGGCCATGAAACAAGCAGTGGGGCTGGATACTCCAATTGCGTTCGTCCAACACCTGGCAGGTGATTTCTTCCCTGGCCCTATTTCTTTACAGGCACTCTCCGAGTCAGGGGTGCCCGGCCGCGAGCATGCATTTCGTACGTTCTTTACGCTCGCGGAAGAACTTGAGGTAAAAGCCTGCGTCGTCATCGATGGCAATTTTCGGTCTCTGTCTCCCAATTGGATGGAGGTCTTGCTTCGGCCGGTGGTCGAAAAGGGTGTGGACTATGTTGCCCCTCTCTTTCGACGGGCGAGATATGAAGGTAGTCTGACGAATTGCATCATCTATCCGCTTAGCCGGGCTCTCTATGGCAAACAGCTGCGTTATCAGAGCGGCGGGGGCTATGGATTCTCCGGGAAGCTCGCGAGCCTGTATGCAAGGAAGAATGTCTGGGAAGGGGAGGCAGCACGGTACGGGATCGATAGCTGGTTGACAACCATTGCCGTCGCCGAAGGATGCGAAGTCTCCCAGGGGTTTTTGGGCACGAAAGTTCATGATACCAAGCTCACCGGAATCGAACTGTCGATGTTGCTCGCGCAAGCCGTCGGCGCATTGTTTTATCTCATGGAAGAGTACCAGGAGGTGTGGGAAGGCAGAACGGGGTCGAGTCCGGTCCCCCAATTTGGTCCCCCTTACGAACCAGGTCCGGAGGGCGGCGCGGTCAACGTTGAACGGATGGTGAGAGGATTCCAACAGGGGTTACGAGATCTGCTCCCCATCTGGGAGATCATTCTGGCTCCTGAAACGTTGGCCGGAATCCTTGCGTTGGGCCTCGTCGAGCCGGAGGAGTTTCGCTTTCCTGAAGCGCTATGGGTCCAGACAATCTTTGATTTCGCGCTGGCCTACCACGAGAAAGCACTCCATCGTGAACACTTGCTCAAGTCTCTGACTCCTCTCTATCTCGGGCAAACGGCCTCTCTTGTTCTGGGGACCAGCGAGGGGTCCTCAGAGGGTGTCGAACAGGCAATCGAAACACTGTGCAAGAAGTTCGAGAGCATGAAACCTTTTTTGACTCAGCGATGGAGGTTCCCATGAGCACTCTGTGGCAGGAAGCCATGATCGAGGCGTTTCGAGAGACCACTCTTCGGATTGCACATCTATTGCCGAAACTTTTGGCCCTGCTGACGTTCCTTGCGCTCGGCCTAGCTGTCGGCTGGCTCATCAAAGTCCTACTCTTGCGTCTCTTAAGGGCGTTCCGTTTTGATGCGATGTGCGAACGGTTTGGACTAGGTTCCTCACTGGCCAAAACAGGGACGCAGCGGTCGCCATCCCACCTCATCGGACGGCTGTCGTTCTGGCTCGTGTTCCTCTTGTTTGCCTTCATGGGAATCGATGCCTTAGACCTGACGGCTACGGCGAACATGATGAGCGGTATCATCGACTTTCTTCCGCACACCATTGCAGCGATCGTGCTGCTTTTTTTGGGAGTACTCCTGGCCAATTTCATGGCCGAGGCGGCCCTCATCGCTACGGTAAATGCTCAGATTCAAGAGGCTCGAATGATCGCCACCTTCATCCGATGGGGCGTGCTCTTGTTCACGGCGGCGATGGTGCTGACTCAACTCGGAATCGCCAAAGAGATTGTTGTGGCGGCCTTCTCGATCATGTTCGGCGGTGTCATGTTGGCACTGGCCATCGGAATTGGGTTAGGCAGCCGGAGCATCGCAAAAGACTTTCTGGAACAACGATTACGCCGGAAGAAATTTGAACGCGACGAAATGTCACACATCTAGGCTCATGGTGAGTCTGGGGGTGGCCGATCCGATGGGTTAGATGCGGAGTCTCCGCAGAGCCGGGACGAAATTCATGCGAGTCAAGATTAGAAGGGAGGTGTCGGCAAGGATGACGGGAGTGAACGGAAGACATCGGATCGTTGTCGAAAACGTGATACCTGAAGTCGACGGAGGCCGTTATCCGATCAAAAGGACGATGGGTGAAGACGTCGTGGTCGAGGCGGATGTCTTTACTGACGGTCATGATCTCCTGGGAGCGGCCCTTCTGTATCGTCGCAGCCATGATCCGCAGTGGGTTGAGGTGCCGATGGTGTTTCTCACGAATGATCGATGGCAAGCATCCTTTCGTGTGGCCGAGCTTGGCCGATATCTGTATACCGTGACCGGCTGGGTCGATCATTTTCAGACCTGGCGTCGTGATTTCAACAAGAAAATAGACTCAGGGCAGAACGTGATGGTGGAACTGGTTCAGGGAGCCAGGCTGATTGACGAGGCGAGTCGGCGTGCACCGAACGAAGAGGGGACGTGGCTGAAGGAATGGGCGGACCAACTTCAGTCAACGGAAGTACCGGAGTCAAGGCGGATTGAACAGGCCTTGGACATGGATATAGCAGCTGTAGTCGCGAAGTATCCGGACCGACGCTTCGCGACGCAGTATGAAAGAGAACTCGTCGTGATTGCGGATCGGGAGAAGGCCAGGTTCAGCGCCTGGTATGAGATGTTCCCAAGGTCATGTTCCGAGAAGGGTGGGCACGGGACATTCAAAGACTGTGAAAAACGGCTCCCATATATCGCTTCCATGGGGTTTGACGTTTTGTACTTGCCTCCGATTCATCCCATTGGTATCACTCAGCGAAAAGGAAAGAACGGGTCAGCTTCTGCTGGGCCGGATGATCCCGGAAGCCCGTGGGCGATCGGCTTTGCAGATGGAGGGCACAAGGCCGTCCATCCACAACTGGGAACAGCGAAGGAATTCAGGCAGTTTTTGGACAAGGCGAGATCGCATGGGCTTGAGATCGCGCTGGACGTTGCCTTTCAGTGCTCCCCTGACCACCCTTACGTCAAGCAACATCGGGAGTGGTTTAAGATCAGATCGGATGGTACGGTGCAATATGCGGAGAATCCCCCCAAGAAATATCAGGACATCTTTCCATTAGAGTTTGAGACCGGCCAGTGGGAGCCACTCTGGCAGGAGCTGAAAAGCGTCATCCTCTTCTGGATCGAGCAAGACGTGCGGAT
This sequence comes from Nitrospiraceae bacterium, assembly GCA_035607135.1. GTDB lineage: Bacteria > Nitrospirota > Nitrospiria > Nitrospirales > Nitrospiraceae > Palsa-1315. The sequence goes on along the minus strand of DATNCR010000049.1, from coordinate 4,209 downwards.
CTTTCGCGTGGACAATCCACATACCAAGCCGTTTGTTTTTTGGGAGTGGCTAATTCGCGACATTCAAGGGACCTATCCGGATGTGATCTTCCTGGCCGAAGCGTTTACGCGACCCAAGGTCATGTACCGGTTGGCGAAGCTGGGTTTTACCCAGTCGTATACCTATTTTGCCTGGCGCAGTACGAAAGCTGAACTCATGGAATATTTCACGGAACTGACCCATGGCGAGGTTCACGAATATTTCCGTCCCAATCTCTGGCCTAATACCCCGGACATCCTTACGGAGGAGCTGCAACACGGGGGCAGGCCCGCCTTCATGGCCCGTTTCCTCCTTGCATCGACCTTAGGTGCGAACTATGGGATTTATGGCCCTGCTTTCGAGCTGTGCGAGAACAGCCCGCGAGAGATTGGAAGTGAGGAATACCTGGACTCAGAGAAGTATGAAATCAAGCAGTGGAATATCGAGCGGGAAGACAATTTGAGAGAGTTCATTGGTCTGGTGAATCGGATCCGTCGGGAGAATCCTGCGCTTCACAGCGATCGGAGCCTCCATTTCCACGCAACAGATAACGACCAGTTGATTTGCTATAGCAAGAGCACGCCGGATGGATCCAACGTCATCCTGGTCTTGGTCAACGTGAGTCCTTATCACACCCACTCCGGTTGGGTTCAGCTGGATCTCGAACACTTAGGGGTCGATCCACATCATCCCTTCCAGGTGCAGGACCTTCTCACAAATGCCTATTACCATTGGGACGGACCCCGCAACTATGTGGAGATCAATCCGCACTCTACACCCGCCCATATTTTTTGTGTGCATCGTCGGCTCCACAAGGAGCACGACTTTGATTATTATATGTAAGGGGCGTGAAGTTGATCATGCTGAGTGTCACCGATCGATGGGAGCGTATTCTGGGATGGGAAGCCTCCGCCCCTTTGGAAGCCTGCCTGCCAGACGTCCTGAAGACGCGGCGATGGTTTGCCGGGAAAGCCCGCGTCATACAATCAGTCCGTATTGTCGAGTTTGTGCCTATCCCGGCCAGATCAAGCACCGTGGTCCTGCTTTTCATCCGGGTGGAATACGTGGACGGCACTCCTGAAATGTATACATTCCATCTCACAGCGGCCTTCGGTGAGCAGGCTGCTCGGATTCAGGAAGAGCTGCCGGGTACCGTTGTGACAACGCTGAAAGCCCGGATCAACAATCGCGAGCAGACCGGAATATTGTACGATGCGCTCTGGAGCCAAGACTTTTCCAGAACGCTGCTGTCTGCGATCGGTCGAGGAGACCGATTCACCGGCGAGACCGGCACCTTGATCGCATCCCCGACGCAGGCATATCGGGACCTGATACACGGCAAGGCCGAGCTGGAGCCCGCGGTTCTGAAAGCGGAGCAAAGCAACACGTGTGTCGCATACGGCGGTCGTGGCCTCCTGAAAGTCTATCGGCGTGTTGAGAATGGAATAAACCCAGATTTGGAGATTGGCCGGATCCTGACGACGATGAACTTCCCCCACAGTCCCCCTCTGGCCGGATCCCTCGAGTATGTCCGCGCAAATGACGAGACCGTTACAGTGGCCATCCTTCAAGGCTTCGTGCATAACCAGGGAGATGCATGGAAATATACTCTTGAGGCTTTTGATCAGTTCTTGATGCGATGCCGCGCTCAACAAGCCGGCCGCGAGCATGCGCTCACACCCGCTGGAACGCTGACCGAGATGGCACAAAAAGACATTCCCCCTTTGGTGCGCGAACTCATCGGTCCGTACTTGGATTCAGCCGCAAGAATCGGACAGCGCACGGGTGAACTTCATGTCGCCTTGGCGAACGTTCACGACAACCCTGACTTCGCCCCGGAACCATTCTCATTGGAATATCGTCGGTCCCGCTATGCTTCCATGTGCCGATTGGCTTCGCAAACCTGTTCACTTCTCAAGGGGCGATTCAGCGATCTGCCTTCGGAGACAGAACAGGAGGCTCGACGGGTGGTACAGGATGAGCCTCGGATTCTTGATCGATTCCGTGCCTTTTTGGAGTTGGATACCCGCGCTCTGCGGATTCGATGTCACGGGGACTACCATCTCGGTCAGATACTCTGGACCGGACAGGATTTTGTGATCAGCGATTTCGAAGGCGAGCCAGCCCGCCCGCTCAGCGAAAGACGTATGAAGCATACCCCGATCCTGGACGTGGCGGGCATGCTGCGGTCATTTTACTATGTGCCCTATGCCGCCCTGGCCCGTCAGCAGTCGCATGTTTTCACAGAGGAGGTCGGAGGAAGACTCGACCCGTGGATCCGCTTCTGGTATGGCTGGGTCAGCTTGGAGTTTTTGAAATCGTATTTCGGGATCGTGGAACGTGCTTCTTTCTGGCCAGAGTCCCAAGCGGAATTCCAGGTGCTATTGGATACGCACCTTCTGGAAAAAGTCGTGTACGAGGTCAGCTACGAACTCAACCACCGGCCGGACTGGGTGAGGATCCCGGTCCGCGGTCTGCGTGAAATCCTGGAAACGACGACACGCAACGCGAGATAGCCAGCGAGGAACCAACATGAATAAGAACGATGGTGCGGCAACGGTTGCATCCGATGAGACGGTACTGAGTAAAGAAGATGTGTATCTGTTTAATGAGGGATCACATTTCCATCTCTATCGAAAGTTGGGGGCCCATCCGGTCATACGCAACGGCGTAGCCGGTACGTGTTTTTCGGTATGGGCACCGAATGCGGAGCAGGTGTCGGTTATCGGCTCGTTCAACGATTGGGCAGAGGATGCGCATGCGCTGTGCCCCCGTGAGGAATCGGGTATATGGGAGGGCTTTATTCCTGGAGTCGGGAGAGGAACGCTGTACAAGTTCCACATTCGCTCTCGATGTAACGGCTATGAGGTGGACAAAACCGACCCGTTCTCCCTTTTTAACGAGATTCCGCCCAAGACGGCCTCGATTGTGTGGGACCTGGACTATACGTGGCGCGATGAGAAATGGATGGCAAGCCGGAACCAACGCAATGCGCTGGATGCTCCGATATCGATCTACGAGATGCACGTGGGATCCTGGAAACGCGTATTACAGGAAGGGAATCGCTCGCTGAGTTACCGGGAACTGGCCGAGACGTTACCCCCGTACATTCGGCAGATGGGCTTCACTCACGTGGAGTTTCTCCCTGTCATGGATCATCCCTTCTTCGGCTCATGGGGCTACCAGACCACAGGATATTTCGCTCCCTCAGGATATTACGGTACGCCTCAGGACTTGATGTTTCTGATCGACGAACTGCATCGTCATGACATCGGGGTCATCTTGGACTGGGTCCCTTCGCACTTTCCGACTGACGGCCATGGACTCGGCTTTTTCGATGGCACGCATCTGTATGAGCATGCTGACCCGCGCCAAGGTTTTCAGCCGGATTGGAAGACCTTGGTGTTTAATTACGGCCGCAACGAAGTGCGGAGTGTCCTTATCAGCAGCGCATTGTTTTGGCTGGAGAAGTACCATGTCGACGGTCTGCGAGTCGACGCGGTCGCTTCGATACTCTACCTGGATTATTCACGAAAAGAGGGGGAATGGTTTCCTAATCAATATGGTGGGAGAGAGAATCTCGAGGCGATTGCCTTTCTCCGGCGTTTGAACGAAGCCGTCTATAAAAACTACCCGGATGTTCAGACTATCGCCGAGGAATCGACCGCGTGGCCATTGGTGTCTCGCCCGACCTATACGGGAGGTCTTGGATTCGGCCTGAAGTGGGATATGGGTTGGATGCATGACACCCTGGAATATATGAGCCAGGACCCGTACTTTCGAAAGTACCACCACTACAAGCTAACCTTCCGCATGCTCTACGCCTTTCACGAAAATTTCGTGCTGCCTCTCTCGCATGATGAAGTGGTATACGGAAAAGGCTCATTATTCGGGAAGATGCCAGGGGATGACTGGCAGAAATTTGCGAATCTCCGCCTGCTGTTCGGATATATGTATGCGCAAGCGGCCAAGAAGCTGCTCTTTATGGGCGGTGAATTTGGTCAGCGGCGGGAGTGGACTCATGATAGTACGGTGGAGTGGGACTTGCTTCAAGACGACCGGCACAGCGGTCTTCAACAATGGGTGACGGACCTGAATCGTCTCTATCGGCAGGAGCCGGCGCTCCACGAGCGTGATCTGGATCCGGCGGGGTTCGAGTGGGTTGATTGTGCAGATGTGGAGTCCAGCGT
>DATNCR010000035.1:0-10350 GCA_035607135.1 Nitrospiraceae bacterium | reverse complement strand
ATCCGTCGGCACGATGTCCATGTTGTTAAGAACGACTCAGTAGAAACATCGGGCCAGTTGGTTGCGGACGGCCGCCTGTGGGCTCAAGGCTCACGGCAAAGGTCCTTGCATCCATGAAGGTCGGCATCTTTTTCATCAATAGGTGAGCGGTGTCTCCGTGATCCATCTGAAACGTCCCGATGCTAACAGGCTTGTCGTAGATGGCCCACAACTGATAGGTCGTGCCGGTGGGGCTCTCCGGTAGGTTCACGGAGTAGAGCCATGCGTTTTGAGTTCGAGCATCGTATAGCAGGAATCCCGCGGCTCGTTTGGCCATATCCGACCCGGTGAGAGAGACGGCTTTGACGTTTGGAATTCGCAGGAGCGTGGCGAATTCGTCTTGCGGAGTCCCAACGATGCGACCGCCGCTCCGCTGACTTAATTGCACACGTGTCTCTTCCAGTTCCTCTTCGCGCTGGGCCAGTTGTTCCTTGGCCTGCGTCGCTTCGTTCGTTCGTTGCAGCAGCGCATTGCGCAATTCGTCGAGGACTTTGGCTTGGTCGTTGATCTCACGCTGCATACCGGCAACCTTTTCCGTCTTCTCCTTGAGCGATGCTTCAAGCTGCTTGATGTTCGATGTGTCGGCGGAACGTTGTGTCGACACAGTCCACGCGAGATATCCGCCGACCGTCACGATGAGGAGGGCGGCCAAGCCAAGGGCCCATGGCAGTGATAACGATCGAGCAGGGGCGACGGGAGGGAAGAGGTGGTTCATCCATTCGCCCGGTTCAAGACTCGGCCGGACCGGTTCGTTCGCGGTCGGTTCCGCTGGAATCGGTGCGGGGTTTCGTTCGGTCATGATCTTGGCTTTGAGGGAGCGCGGAGGCTTGGTTGGGCTGAGGCTGAATGGGAGGAGTGAGGCGACGGATTGATAGTCCTTCAGTGCACTGTGACAGGAAGTGCAGCCGGAGAGTAAGTGGGCTTCGAGCGCTTGTCGCTCAACCCGGTCCAGCGCGCCGGCAGCATACAAGGGAACCGCTGCTTCGAGTTCTTCATGCGTCATGGGAGATCACCATGAGTCCGCCACTGTTGAAGGCCATCCCGCAATTTGGACATCCCGAGTTTGATCCGTGTCTTGACGGTCCCGAGCGGTTGGTTCAACCGCTCAGCGATCTCGGCATGAGAGAGTCCTTCATAATATGCGAGTTCAATCGCTTGCTGCTGTGCCTGCGGTAATCCCGCCATGGCTGCCCCGACCGCGATGCGCAGTTCTTGATCGGCCTGCGTCTCAAAAGGGCTTGGTCCCAAGTCGGCTACCTGCGTAGCCTGTCCTGCTTCCAGGGAACTCGTAGTCCGATAGCCTCGTACGGTCCTGGCCCGTAGTCGGTCGATGGCCCGACTCTTTGTGAGAGTGACCAACCATGCGATCGGGGTTCCACGCCCGACGTCATAGCGGGACACCTTCCGCCAGACTTCCAAATAGACATCCTGCAAGAGCTCCGCTGCTTCCTCGGGATTGCCCAAAATTCTGACTGCAAGGGTGAACAAGAGCGTACTCGAATGGTCATAGAGTTGGCTGTAGGCCTGCTGATCGCCTTTGGCGACACGAGCGAGCAAGCTTGGATCGATCGTTGAGGTGGCGAGTCGTGGAGCTTTATCCATACGAGAGCGAGCTGCGAGGACACGTCGGCGTCAATTCTTGTCCGCCACGACTATAGCATCCTACGGAGAGAACGGGCAAAAGGATGTGTGTTTTAGCAGGATGCTGAAAAAGGGGGCGGGGTAGCTGGGACAATCCCCGTGCTCGCGCAACGCGCGGCCTCGGAAGGCCCTCGTTGGACGCGCGCAGTTGGGATCATCCCAGCCACCCGTTAAAACGTGATAGCTCGCTGCGGCCTTGCCTGCGGAACGGCGCGTCTTGGCGCGCCGGGGTTGGGAGGGTGAGAAGTCTGGACTTTTTGAGCATCCTGCGGGAGTGTCCTGCACTTGGCCCGGCGTGCAGGCAATCAAACCTCTGCTTTGCTGAAAGGTGTTTTCCGCACCTGCTAGGTTGTGTGACACGTACTGAAGATTTGTCGAAAGAATGACTCCAGACCGGCGTTTTGGAGTGATTGGCGGAGCAGGATCGATTCTGTAGCCGGATCGTATTGGGCCAATGGCCATGGTCCCAGGCGAAGCACATACCGAGGCGGTGTCTGCCTGATGGAAGCAGTCAGAAGTCCGGCCATGTGTGGAAGCATTCGGAGTGTGAACGAAGCCGTCTTGGTATGAGAAGCAAGAGACTGGAGTGGCGCAGGAGTCAGAACATCGATCATGGCTATCCAACGGAGTAATGCGGCCAAGAGAGGCTGGAAGTATGAGAATCTCGCAAGGGCATGGATACTCCGGATGATCGATTGGAGGACGAGAGACTGAACACGACTCTGAAGGCTGTTCGGTTGTGCTGCGGCTGATGACATACATGGGTTTATCTCGAGAGATACGTGAGTACCCTGTCGCAGCACTCCTGTGACTAGTCCGACCACAGAGCCTGGCTGAACGATTTCGCAGGCACCCTGCGTCGCGTCGCCTCTCGTCGAGAGAACACCTTGTGGATCGATAGCGGTAATGCGGTGGCAGACGAGCATGGCGTCGTGTCGGAATACCACGATCGCCCCGACGGTGAAAGAAGTTGGGGGACTAAGTTCGAGTCTGTCGCCTTGTTGAATGGTCGGCATCATGCTCGAGGAGACGATACGGGGTACGACGATGCTGTTCAGGAGAGGCAGCTGAAGTGCGTCGGGTAAATCGTGCGCAGAAAAACGGCCATCCAGGGTGAGGGAAGGTACGAGGTGAATCACGAGGTCGTCCTTGCTGTCTGGTGCAAAATAAGGCGGATCAGCATGCGGGCGATCAAGAGGTGTCCCGCTCGCACCAGTTGCCACCATCTGGTGATTGTGGTTCGCCGGGGCCGCTTCACGCTTTCATTCCCATACCGATACGCCAAGAAGCATGATGATGGGAAGAGGGTCCGACGAATCCAGGCAAGCCTGCGTCCTGGCGGTTGCGTGATCCACAATAAAAAATGTCCAAGTTCAGGGAGGGGCTGGGTTGTCACCAATCGCCGGAACAGAAACTCCAATATCCGTTCAGTCATGGTCGATGGTGCGAGTTGCTGGATGACGGCAGAAGGAATTTCTATTGCCAGGTTCGATAATATCAGCTGCCGCAGGCCATGATAGAGGGGGACCTTCATGTGGTATCGGACTGCCTTCTCGACGACCGTGGGCCAGTGGGGCGGTTCCTTTTCGATCAAGAGCCGGAGATCGGTGAAAAATGAAGGGCAGAGCTGTCCGCGGTGGACGACCGCATAGGCAATCAAATAGAGCAACAGGTCGTCGGAGGTCAGTTGCTTGATCATCAGCTCACCGAGCGATCGAGTGCGCGCCCGCCCCCAGAGCGCTGCAACTTCCTCCTTGTCGAGATACCAGAGTTCCGAGATGAGGTCTAGCGAGAGTGTGGATTGGGGCGAGACATAGGCCGGGTTCCCATCGATCTGTTGCGCAAATCCCGCCTCAATCAGCAGCCGATGAATAGCGGGGAGGTCTTGTTCATGGACCAATAGATCTACGTCGGAGAGGGGTCTGGTCCCGCGCACTCCATAAAGTCGTGAGAGCAGATCCGCTCCTTTGAGGAGGATGCACTCGATGCCATGACGCTGGAATGCCAAGCCGACGATCTCACACTCATCGAGCAGCCGTTTGTTGATCAGGCTGACTCGGGTATAGGCGTCAGTAAGGTCGTCGAGGGTCGAGGAGGGCATGGGTGCGATGCTCCAGTTCAGCCCACTCCTTAAAGTGTGGAATGCACGAACTCATATCGCCGGTTTCAAGCCAGGCGTGGTTTCGTTTTTGGTTACAGTCCTGACGGAACTCACAGGAGGGACAATCATAATGGTGATTCGGCCGAGCCTCATTCACTGTTGACTTGAGGACTTCCCATCCTTCCTTGGCCGTGCCCGTTCGCAGATCGTAGCGGGGTATAGGGAAGCCGGTGCAGAGGTTCATTTCTCCATACGGCGTGATAGCAAAACGGTCACGGCCACAGGCGCATTCGATGAAGCGATCAGTAGATGGGCATACATCTTCAGCTGATCGACTCGTGTGATCGTTACCGAGCATCCCAAGGAGTCGAACTTTGTCGACCGGTGACAACCGAAACGCTAACGGAGCGGGGTCACCATCCGTCCGAGGAAAAATTTCTGCACAGTGCTGAAACTTGAATCCATAGTGTTCAACCAGAATTTTCGCATCGTGGACCTCATGGGCATTGACGGTCATAACCGGCATCCGAACAGCGGAAACTGGCAGCTGCTTAGAGGCAGCACACTCAAGCCCCCGGAGAAATTGGTTGTAAGAGCCGGGAATCCCTGTGACCTGTTCGTAGATGGCTTGAGTGGCGCCATAAATAGAAAAGCACAATCGTTGAAACCGGAGGCGGTGAAGGCGATCGGCGACGGCAGGCGTGATACGGGTGGCATTCGAGATCAGCTCCAATAAAAAGCCTAAGCGTTTCGCTCGCTCAAGAATGGTAAAGATGTCTGGTCTGACAAACAGCTCGCCTCCCGTAAAGCAGAGTGTCAAGACACCGAGATCCACAAGTTGGTCCAGAATAGAGCATACTTCCTTAGTCGTGAGCTCATGCGGAAGCGATTTGTGCGTGGGATTAGAGCAATGAACACATTTGAGATTGCAGCCGTATGTCAGCTCGAAGATCACCAGCTCGGGTGTCCGGGTGTCATTCACCTTGGGCCACAGGAAGTTTTCAAACTGTTCCAGCGACAGATACTTCATCGGTAAACCATAGGAGATTCGAGACCGCTTGCCTTGAGGTAGTCGATAATGTCCGAGTTCTTCACGAATTCGAGATCTACGCACTCAACCTGTTTGATCAGGTCGTCGAGGAAAGCGAGCATACCGGCTACTGCCATGCGGTCCCAATGCGGGAAGAAACTCTGACGAAGGACACGTTGGCTGATTTCGAGAGAGGAGAGTGGTCGCATGCGGTGGCGATCTATCCCATGACGAATGCAGTGGAGGCGTGTCAGCTGCCCGGATTGGTTCCGGCCAACTCCGTCGGTTCCGACCCAGGGCGTGCCCCAGACACGAAATTGTCCTTCAACTTTACGAAGGATAATTCGTTCATCGTTTAAGACAGTCGCTCCGCTTGCTGTAAACCAGCGGGCGAGTGTGGATTTGCCCGTCCCAGAATCGCCAGTAAAGATCCAACCGTCCTGCTCCGTGACGATGCCGGCAGCATGGAGCAGCAGGCCCCCCTTTCGGGCAAGCATAGTTAGGAGGCACACTTCGACCAGCGGATTAAGAATGTGTAAGGGATTCCAGGTCTGCCGAGCAGCGATGTATTGGCCGCAGATCCATACGTGGAGTTGAGCGAAATCCGACGAAATCAGCGCGCGACAACGCGGCGCGAGAGTCATTGTATCGAGGGACTCAAAGAAGTATTCGCTGCCTGCTGTATAGAGTTTCCACAGCCCACGTCCGGTTTCAAAGAGGAGTTGTTCATGTGGGATGATGGGGAGTTGGGTTACGACTTTGACAATTAATGTCATGTCCACTCGGTGAAGGGGGTGACCAATAAACGACTGGTATATAGGCGCTGGCCACATCGAACAGGCGTAGTCATCTTGTTCATCCATGCGAATCGTCAAGCCGCCTATTTGAAGAACGATTCTCATGAGGCCGGACTATAATTACGAGGTGCGAGCCCCAGAATCTGAAATGCCACCAGACGATGAAGCGCTCTTGCAACCGGTTGATAGGCCTGATTGAACAGGCAAGCATCTGGCGTTGCCAGTACCAATGATACTGGTCACACCGATGGAGCAGGCAGTAAGAATCGCCTGTTCAAGGTTCAAGTCCACTTGAAAGATTTGCGGGGTGCTGTACGGCCGTTTCTCAGCCATGATGTATTTCCCTCCATAATGGATGGTTCGATCTCTCAGGAGCCATGTTGTTTCACTGCCGCCGGGTTTCTTGTCTTTGGGTTCCGCGCAATGGGTGAAGAAGGGGTTGGCGGACAAGCCGCTCTGCACGCGCTAGGGCCACATCGCAATTGTAGGGGATCGGTGCTTCGGCAGAGCCGCATTCCCAATGGGCTTCCGATGGTTTCTTTTCACAAAATCGACGGACGTGGCAGGCTCGGCAGGGCGAATCGCTCTGATACCGACGCGCTCGTACCGCGTGAAAGACTTTGTCGATCGCATCCTCGAGCGAATAGTCTCGAAGAGATGCACGGTGCTCATACTGCAAGGTACAGGTGCCAAGTTCGCCCCAGGCATTGATGTGGATGGTGTTGGTGGCGCACCCACATCGGAACAGACGGTCTGAAGGGGATGAAAGCCAGTCGGAAGGGTCTGTGCAAGAGGCAGCGTCCACAGTACCGTACCTATCATCATCCAAAGCATTGATTTCTTCAGTGGACAGACGGTGGTCTAACGATGAGAGGTCACCGTTCAAACGAGGGGACAGCGCCGTCGAAAAAGAGAATTTTTGTCCGAGTGACTCAATGAATCGTTTTATTTGGGGTAGCTCCTCCTTATTCCACTTCATGGCCGTGGTTTTGAAGCAGAATGGAAGACCGCTGTGTTTTAGCAGATCCATTCCTCGCATGAACGCTCGAAATGAACCTGGAACCTGTGTGAATTTCTCAAAAGAATCCTCAAGGATCGAATGACAGGAGACATCAATGGAGAACGGGGGTAATCGCTTGAGCCGCTCAATGATAGCCTTCGTGAAGAGTGTCCCATTGGAATATAACATTAAAAGAAAACCTTTATGATAGGCATACTCATAGATATCGAAAAAACGTGGGTGCATAAAGATTTCGCCGCCGGTAAGGTTCAACCAAATGATACCGATATTGCGCATCTCGTCGATGAGCCGCAGGATTTCTTTGAAGCTCAGTTCTCGTGGAAAGAATTCCTTCGCGTTGTACGGGTCTGTGTAGCAGTGAACGCAATGAAGGTTGCATCGATAGGTGAGCTCAAGTTGGGCCTTCACCACGCGGTCCAATTGCTCAGCCCGTTCATGGAGCTTGAGGCTGAAATCCTTGTACTCAATCTTAGGGATCGAACGTGTTTCAAACATGGTGTATTGTAGGATGGAGAAGCGACCTCGTCGCAGGAGTTTTCCAGCGGCAAGCGAACGAAGGAAGGTGGTGATAGAATCCTTCCTGAAGGGAGCCCTGCCGCAAGTCATACCCGTCATCCCGATTGCCAGAGCAGAGTTGGAGCATCCCATACGCATCGATATGGAATTTATGCATGCCGCTCCGGCAGGGTGACGATTCCGTTTGATCTAGCTGGAAGGATGCTTCCCGGAGATCGTGGTCTTGACGGTTGAGGAGGGCTAGCGCCTGGGTGGAAAGCGCGTAGTAAAACGGGCCGGCTCCGCCGTCGAGTTCTGGCCGCATTTCTTCCCCGAGTTTATAACCGACCGATCCAAGAGAGGCGACGTACTGTTTGATTGCCAAAATCTCATGCTGGTTGAGCGTCATCGCCGTGCTCTTGAGTGTGAGGGGAACCTGCCGTTCGATCAATAATCTCATGCCGTCGAGACAGCGATGATAGGACCCGGGACCTTGGGTAATGCGTTCGAAAGTCTCTTTCGTCAGGCCGTGCAGGCTGATTTCGATCCGATGCGGACGCAGAGCCGCGAAACGATCCGCGGCAACTTCCGTGATCAAGGTGCCATTGGTAAATACCGTGACAAGAAAACCACGATGGATGGCGTGTTCGTATAGCTGAAAAAAATCCGGCCGCATCATCGGCTCACCGCCGGTCAGACACAGTTCGAGCGTGCCGGCATCGGCCATCTCGTCCATGATGCGGAGTATGTCAGGGGTGGAGAGTTCCTGGCGGATGAAGTCGGGGCGGTTAAAACAATCCGTGTAACACATCACACAGCGCAGATTGCAGCGGCAGGTGATTTCCCACTGGCAAAAGACGGGAAACCGTTCGGGCAAATGATTAAGTTTATCCCGTCGGACCATCGACAACGGCAACCTCTTCAATAGCATGAATCGAAAGCAGGTCTGCCAGGAGGGTCTCCACATCCCGCTGCAATTGGTCCGTCGTCACATCGTATTCCTCTAAGAAGGCCGCGGTGATGTCTTGTAGACTGCGATGGCCGTCGAGGCGACTCCAGAAGGCCGCACCCGTTTCGTTTAAGACATAGATACTGTTCGCTTCTGCGAGGGATCGGCGGATGGGAACGAGAATACATTCTCCCGCTACGTCGCGCTGTACATAGTCAGGATGTCTGGCGTAGACGGTGGTGGCGTTCATGGAGCAGGAGAATACCAAATCCCCTAAGCCGCTTCCAGAGATATTTCTCGCCGAATTCGGCCGGCTCTCGATTTATCCGTTACAGATGGGTTCATGAAGCCAGGTGAGTACGGCGAACTGTTGGTCCCCATTGGGTCGGATGATCGTCGCGCCTGCTTCTGTCAGCTCGGACCGAGCTCTTCCTCGCTCAAGAAGGCGTGGAGAAAGTGATCGTGAGACACGAGGTCGCCTGCTTGGTATGAGGGATTTGCTCCTGGCAGGCCGGCCAACCAGGCATTGAGCGTGTAGGCAGGCCGATCCGTCAGAGGTTCTGTCCGGTCAAGGTATATGTAGGGGATGTCATAGAACATAGCGAGTCACGAGTCCAAACAGACGCATGGTCAGGGTCCTGACTTGGTGAGATAGGGACCAAGGATCGTGGCGGCATCCTGCGCGCCGGACGACGCCGGTGGCATGAAGGCTGGCTGCGGTAGTGCCAGCACCTGCTGCAACACTGGCTCCCAGCGGCCTTGCGTGAAGTCGTCGATCGACAATTCGACGCCGCGTCCGTAGCGATGCAGATAGTCGACCAGCGGCGGTTCATCGGCAAAGTTATATCGGCGAACATAGACGACCGGCTGATGCAGTGCGACCGCCTCAACGATGGTGCCGTAGCCGGGTTTCGTCATGATGACATCGACAGAGGCCATCAAGCTTTTGAATGAAAAGGGGAGTGAGTGAATCGATACGAATGTGGTACTGCCCGGTAGAATGGGCCCATCGAAGAGAAACCGATAGCCCGTGAGTTGCTCCAGATCGGCAAGCGGAAGTGAGGTCAGCGGAATACCGCCAAATCCCACCAGTACCGTCCGTTCCCCGTGGGCCAGACCAAGCACTGAGACAAGCTGGTCGCGAACCGAAGAGGCCGGCTCGGTGATGGGTCCAATCGTATCAATGTGCTGAAAGGTATCAATCTTTGGCGCAGGCGTCATGCGCAAGGCACGATCGGCATAGGTGTAGCTCCGCCGAATTGAATCAAGGAGCGACGATCCGTTCATGGGTGGCGGAGCGACGTATTCCGAGAGAACCAGGTCCCAGGTGAAGTTCATCAACGCGACGGTGGGAATTCCTGCGGCCTTTCCGGCCTCGATGGCAAGATAGGGTGTGTTGGCAAGGACCACATTCGGACGGGCAGCCTTTATCGCCGTCACTTCATGCTGAATCCGGTCGGGCCAAGTCGTATGAAATCGCTCGTGCGCACGCCAGGTCGCCTCCACATTGATCGACAGGGGCCCATCCTGGATACAGCCGATGTCTTGCTGTGAAGCACTGAGTTCCCAGGGGATTACGAGGCGATCGCTGAAGAATGACGGGGGGACGGTGGTTCGCAAGATGGCGCGCAGGTCGGGAACAAGCCTGCCGAGGGCATTGAGGACCGGCACGACCTGCGCGGCGTGACCAAACCCATGTGCGGAAATCGCTGCCCAGATCAGTGGCAAGGCGAGGTCACTCTCACGGGTTAGCTGCTCGAGTGGTCTGTTTCCATCGGAGCGATACCGTACAAGAGTTCTAGATCGAACTCGTCGACCAGTTCGTTGAACGCGCTCTTGCCCAAGTCGGACCGGACTTCGCTCATGACTAAATCAATCGCCGGGGCGGCATGCTGCCCATACTGAGTCACGGCTGTTTCAAGGCGTGTTCTGGCTTCATCAAGATTCATAGCGGACTCCCTAGTCGTGAAAGCCTGTTTATCCAAGCGTGCGCAGCAACTGCTGCAGTTCCGGCACGAGATCACCCCCACCGTTGGATCGGCCCGATAACGCGGCGTCGATGCCGGCAGTGAGGATCGGCCTGGCCTCATCCTTTTTGCCCAGTTTGATCAGCGCGCGGCCCAGGGCCAAATGCGATGCAACGTGGGTTGGGTCCAGCTGCGTGGCGACGGTCAGGTGCTCGACGATCTCTTCGAGAGGCCCGCCTTCCTGAATGAGTTTATTCCCGAGCCCGAAACGGCCGAGAAAGCCTCGTGGGTTTTTGGCGACCATCTGTCT
>DATNCR010000028.1:0-2356 GCA_035607135.1 Nitrospiraceae bacterium | reverse complement strand
TGTCTTTTATGAGTTGCATCGAAAAGACCTGCCGAATGCACTGGCCCAATACCACACCTACCTCAACCTCGGTGGGCGCGACGATCGCGTTGAGCGGATCGTCGGGTCCGGGGGGCGATGACGACGAGATGAGCAGGATGAGCAGGATGAGGAGGTGAAGAGCCTATCGTCGAAATCGTTGACCGGTGTGGAGATCGCCTGAATGCCTCGGAAGTCCAAATGGAGCCGAGGCATTGCTGTTTCTAATAGGATTTGGAAAGGCTATTTTGGCACGCGTGAACTTCGATGGTCTCCCGTGTGCCTGCGACGAGTTCAGTCGAGCGGTACAACAGGAGAACACTCCCGCAGGATGCTCAAAAAGACCGTTCAGCAAGGCCGCAGCCGATGAAAGCACCGGAGGCGTAGCCTCTGGGCTACGTTGAGGATGCTTTTGAGGTGAGAACGAAGCTGACGGACTTTTTCAGCATCCTGCCCTACCAATAGGGCCACGGCCGCCAGTAGGGCCCCCAATAAGGTCCCCAATAGGGCCCTACCATATAGGGGTGGGACCGAATTCGAGAAGCCGCGTCGTCTGATCTGTCCCACACGCGTAGTTGTTTGATATTGATAACGGGATAGGTATAGTCGGTTTCATCTAGTGGCAACGTAATTGAACTGGAGACCTCGCCGGTCACGGTGACTCTGGTCCCGGGTGGGAGGATTGCAGGATCGAGGAATTCTCGCTGGAAGGCGATGAAGCGGCCTTGTGATTGGCTGAGGTCGTATGCGGGACGCGTTGATCGGTCGAGCGGCAACTGCAAGATTTCGATTCTCGTGCCGTCTTTTAGGAGTCGGGCTGTCAACACCTTGCCCCCGAAGACCGCGGCTTGACCTTTCACGGAGTAGGGTGCTGTCTTGACCTGCTCAAATGTGAGTGCTTTGGCGTCAGAACCGTTCCCCGCCTCTTGCATCGAGGTGCAACCAGTGAGTGTGACGAGCAAAGCCAGGGCGGAGAGCGGCATACGCGTCAGCATGGCCACAGTATAACAGAGAGTAAGTTTTCGACACATTCGATATAATGCGCGATCCGTGTTGATCCAAAAAAAAGGAGTGGATATGATGAACAGACAGTGGGCGTCATGGGCCTCGGCGATCTGTGCGGTCGTATGGAGTGTCGTTGTCCTCTGGAGTTCACTCGCCACTGCCGCATCGCCAGAGTTGAAGGGCAAGTTCGAAATCCTCAAGGGTGAGGTGTCCACCCATACGCCCGGCAAGGTGAAGTTGATTGAGTTTGCCGACTTCTACTGCCCGCATTGTCACCGGTTTGATGAGGAAGCTCTGAGCTCGCTGGAGAAAGAGTTTGGAAACAGGCTTGAGACGACGATGGTGGGGTTTCCGGTGATTCATGGGAAGCTCCCGACCCCGTTCGATATGTATGAACAAGCGAAGATGATGGGAAAGGGGAAAGAAATGAAAGCCGTCCTCTTTCGCACGATCCATACCGATAAGATCACTGGAGTGCTGGATCGCTCTATACGGGAAGTCCTGATCAAAGAAGTCGGACTCGATCCGAAAGTGTTTGAAGAAGAAATGGCCAGTGGGAAGGCAGCCAGGATATTCGAGGACGGACGTAAGTGGGGCGAGCGCATCAAAGTTCAGTCTACCCCCACCGTGCTCCTCGACGGGAATATCAAAGCGGAGACGATCGATCCGGAGAATCTCAAGCTGATCATCCAGAGCATTCTGGATGCAGATAGGAAGAAGTGATCAGTCACACCTGATCGGTCAGGCGCGGGATACGTGGATCACGCAAGCAACGATTGAAGACATTCGGGGAGACGCAGGCCTGCTTATCCGGCGCGCCTCATGGCTCACGCCTTACCTGTTACAGTGTTGTGATGGCGATCGATCCAATCTGCGGAATGACGGTGGATCCGGCGACGGCAGCCGGAAGTCACGACCATCGGGGTCAGCGCTACTATTTTTGCGGCCTGTCCTGCCTGGAGCGATTCAAGGCCAACCCGGAACGGGCATTGCAGCCACAGCTGGTGAGTTCCGCCAAGCCGATCATCACAAGAAGAGTCCTTCCGATGATGCAGCCTGCTCCGGCTGTGACGGGGCCTGCGGCAATCGATCCTGTGTGCGGGATGACCGTGCAGCCGGCCACAGCAGCCGGCTCCTACGAGTATCAAGGGAAGACCTACTACTTTTGTGCGACGAGTTGCCTGACCAAGTTTCGCGCTGATCCGGTTCACTATCTGACTCCTCTTGAACAGCGTGCTTCCCGCGGTATGCCGATTCCATCCGGTGGAGTTGTCGAGTACATCTGTCCGATGGACCCGGAGGTGCTCGAGACCCAACCGGGAGCCTGCCGGAT
>DATNCR010000026.1:0-20200 GCA_035607135.1 Nitrospiraceae bacterium | reverse complement strand
TCAAGGCAATGGCCGCCGCATGTCCATCTTGTTTGGCCATGAGTATGAGCCCAAGTTGCAGATGGGCTCTGGCATTGTGTGATTCGAGCTTGAGCGCCACGCGGCATTCATCGAGTGCGGCATCGAGATCACCGATGCGGTGGAGCCCTTGCGCCAACTTCAGCCGGGCGTTTGCGTTGTTCGGCGACGTGCGAACCCTCGCGCGTAACTCACTCAGGATGAACACCGGGTCTTCCTGCTCTGATAGGGTGAATTCAGAACGATGCGGTTCGTCGACTGGGGGCAGAGGAGCGGGAGACTCTATCACGGTAGGAAGAGGGGATTGTTCGTCAGGCGCCTGCGCGAATGAGGCATGGATAGAGTACTGTACGCTGGAGGCTGCGAGCAAGAGAGTCACGAGCACCAATCGGCGACGCATCGAAAACCTGTGACCCTCCGGATCTGTTGTCAAAGATGGGCTGTATTATATCATCGAATTGATGCCCGTGGGTCGGACGCAGTTTATTGAGTGGAGCGGCAATTCGTGATTCAGCGGGCGTTCTGAATGGCCTGCTGCAGGCCTTGAACCATACTCTGGAGATCTGGCCCAGAACGGAGTATCGGCTCATGCTCCACCCGCCATACTGGCTCAAGGGATGAGGGGTCGCCGGCCAGCCGGGGAATCACATGCCAGTGAATGTGGGGGAGTTGGTTGCCAAGGAGTTCGTAATTGATCTTCTTGGCCTCATAGACCTGGGCAAGAGTTTTGGCGACGAGATTCACTTCCTCCATCAGTTGAATCCGTTCCGTGGGAGCCAGATGAAACAGCTCTGTCGCATGGCGTTTGAAGACGACAACGGTCCAACCGGGGAAGTATTGATCGTCATGAAGATAGGCGTTTGACAGTCCGAGGTCGGCGATGAAATGGTCCTTTCTCGGCCAGCTGCCTTGGCAGACGCGACAGGTCTTATCCATCATGGTTGATTGGCCTTGCGCCACTCCTCTTCGGTGAGGACACCCTTCTTGATCAGCAACTGAATCAATTTGTCGATGGAGTTGCGATTGGGTGCTGTCGGACTGGTGATCGGCTGAACAGGGGCAGCCGGGGTTTGTTTTGGCTCAGGCGGCGGTCGTTTGAGCCCAAACACTTTGAATGAGGGCGTGAAGACGATGAGATAATCCTTGTTGCGGATACGTACACTGGTTGGAAGACTCTGGCTGGAAGGAGTCAGGTCGGTGGCTGATCCGCCTGGGATTTGGAAGTAGGGCTTTCCATCCTGTGTTTCTCCATTCTGACCCAGGACTTCCATTCGGCTCAGGATTGTATCGCTGTTTAAGTTTTCCCGGTCTTCTCCTCCGATGTTGGTCACTTTGTCGAGGACAATATACAGGGAGTCGCCGATGAACGTATCGGCCGACAGATTCTTGACGCTCACATCATAGAGGTACTCGCTGTTGAAGTTATCCCGTCCTTTGAGGGTGATGACAACTGTGGCCCTGCCGGTCAAATCTGTGAGCTGATCCAGCGGCCCGGCATAGCTTTCTGGCACCATCGGCCACAATTGACCGAGAAGGATGGCTGCAAAACTGAGCCGGCAGAGCGTCATATATCTCGGCATGGTTTTCTTCCAAGATCGTGAAACCCCTCGCCTTCAACCGATCTGAGCATAGCAAAGATCGGCGGGTTGAGCGAGCCTTCTGCACGATCGATCACCTTGACAGTCTCTTTCCGTGAACGCTATTCTCGCCGCAGTTGGTTTTGTGCCAGCTCTTCCACTGTTACCACGAATGACATCCACTTCACGATGTGCTCCGCTCCTGGTTCCCCGTTCTCTCATGGCACGACTCATGGCGCTCTACGACTATCCTCATCCCTCGCAACGCGGCCGTATCATTCGTGGATACGATCGGCGTCATGCGGCGCGGACCGCGCGCATGTGTGCAGCGGTGGCTACGGCGCTGGGCCATGGAGCTGAGCGGGTCCGCCAGTACCAGATTGCCTGTCTGTTGCATGACTTGGGCCGTGCCGGGCTCGATCGTCAACTGTTTGGGAAGATTTGGTCCTGGGCCAAGGAGCACGGGATACCGACAAGACCACGCGAATGGAGAGCCCTACACCACGATACCCCCTACGGACGCGAAACAGAGGCCTTTCTCCGGCGCTATCGAAAAGACCTTGAGGCCGATGGCATTTCGATCAGTGCCTGGGCGAAGGAACAGGTCGAGATGCGGCTGGGATATTCGCGCCGTCTTGCCCGTCGACTGCGTGCGGTGCGGCCCGCCATCAAGGAGATGGGGGTGACCTGGGCGCCTTGGATGCAGCAGGTGATGCTCTACTACTACTATCCGGAGAAGCTGGCGTCTGCCAAGCCCTGGGTCCGGCAGTTGGCGGAAATCCTTGTCGCCTGCGAACAGTTTGAAGCCTACAGCAATCAACGTCGAGGACGAGATTACTATATGCGGAAGAAGGAAACGTTGTTCGACGCCTTTGCCTATTTGGAGACATTGCAGCAGGATGGTATTGTGAGTGGCCCGGTGATGGAGGTCCTGCGCCGGTTGACGGCGCAAGGCGAGTTTGACGAAATTCTTGAGGAGGCTCGTGGCCGTGTGTTTACGCGGAACGAGCGCCGTGCGCTCCGAGCGATGGAGTCATAAGATGGCGGTTAAGACGGTGTCGTTGCGTCTCACCATGCAGGGGGATACGCAGATTGAAAATATTACGAAGTCCGCGGTCGATGCCCTGGCGGGTACCGGGCTGTTGGCCGGGATCGTCACGGTGTTCGTCAAGCACACCACCGCGTCGGTGATGATTATCGAGGATGAACCGGGTATCAGAGCCGATACCAAAACATTCTGGGACCGGAGCCTGCCAGCCGATCCTGCCTGGCAGCACAATATGAGAAATGCCGGGGAAGATAATGGCCACAGCCACTTGCGAGGGCAGCTCCAAGGACCGTCAGTGACCATCCCCTTTCTGGACGGAGTGCTGCTGCTGGGGACATGGCAACAGATCGTCCTCGTCGATTTCGATACCAGACCCCGGACCAGGGAACTTATTATCCAAATCATGGGTGAATGATCATCGTGAAACAGGGAGTCGTATCGGCGGCATTCTTGCTCATCAGCTTCTGGCCCGCCTTGTCGATGGCGGAGTGGGGAAAACCGTTGGGTGGGACCTACGATGGGCCTGAAGGGAAGCCGCGGATCGTCACGCCCTCACATGCCGAGTTGGGCGCCGATGAGCGGGCCACGATGGCGGTGTTCGAGCAGGCGACGAAATCCGTGGTCTTCATCGCGAATACAGCGATTCAACGAGACCCCTGGTCGTTGAATCTCTTTGAAGCCCCGCAAGGGTCCGGATCGGGACTCGTCTGGAATAAGCAGGGGCACATCGTCACCAATTTTCATGTCGTCTACGGAGCCAATTCGATCACCGTCACGCTGGCGGACCGGACGGAACATAAGGCCACGCTGATCGGCGCGGATCCCGACCACGATGTCGCGGTGCTGCAGATTCGTGCGCCTGAAGAGACGCTGCCGCCCCTCTCGGTTGGGACGTCGCATGATCTGCGCGTCGGGCAAAAAGTGTTGGCGATCGGGAATCCATTCGGCCTCGATCATACACTGACGACCGGCGTAGTGAGTGCCTTAGGCCGGACGATCAAGTCCTTGTCGAACAGGACGATTGAAGGGGTTATTCAGACCGATGCCGCCATCAATCCGGGAAACTCCGGTGGACCGTTACTCGATAGTGCCGGTCGATTGATTGGCGTGAATACGCAGATCGTCAGTCCGAGCGGGGCCTTCGCCGGAATCGGCTTTGCCGTGCCGGTCGACACGATCAATCGCATCGTCCCGGAGTTGATTAAGCACGGCAAGCTGATCCGTCCAGGGCTGGGCGTCTCGCTCGTGCCCGATGCCATGGCCAAGCGATGGGGGATCAAGGGATTAATTATCGGGAAAGTGTCGCGTGGGTCCGGGGCAGAGCAGGCAGGATTGAAGGGGGCACGTGAGACCATCGCCGGGCGAGTGGAATTGGGTGATATCATTACGGCGGTCGACGGCAAGCCGGTCGAAACCCTGGACAATCTGATGGATGTGATGGAGCGCCACAAAGTCAATGACCAAGTCATGATCGAAATATTACGCGGGACCCATCGGGAACGGGTATCTGTAACCCTCCAAGCCATCAATTGAATGGTAGTGATACACGGCAATCCATGAGGTCGCTATGGTAGGATCATCCATCTGTTGTGCATGGAGGACTACCGATGAGTGACCGCAGACCCACTAAATCACAGGACTCAGACCCCAATGGGAAGATGGAGCATGTCGTGAATCCGTCGATGCCTATGGGAACAGACCCACTCGAGCTCATTGAGCAATGTCTCGCCTCGTTCCCTGACAGCGACCCACGGCAGAAGATTCTCTACAAGCTGCGTCATGCCGTGATCCTTGGGCAAGCGGCGCAACAGCAGCGCGAGGTTGAATTCAAGAAAGTGGCCGACGTCATTGCGAAGCTGACGGCGCCGGCTAATCGGGTCGGTACTCTGCTTGAGGTGCCGGGTGAAGGCCTCGCTCGAATCCTCGTGGGGGGGGCCGAGTATTATGCCGCGGTCGATCCACGGGTGCAGGCCGCCGAGTTAAAGATCGGCGCCCAGATATTGGTCAATGAAGCCTATGCAGTGATCAGGATATTGGGTTATGACCGTAATGGACCTGTGTTGAAAGTGGCAGAAGCGCTGGCAGATGGGCGGCTTCGTTTCGAGCAGGAAATGGGACGGCAGGTACTCATCCTCCAACGATCGAGCGATCTGATCGGCATAGACCTGAAGGCCGGGGATGAGGTGCGTATCGAGCCTAGTCTCCACGTGGCAATCGAGAAATTGGAAGACCGGCAAGCCAAGACTCACTTGCTTGATGAGATTCCCACGGTCACATGGGAGCAAATCGGCGGGCAAACGGAGGCGATCGCGGCTATTCAGAAGGCAATCGAGTATCCCTTGCTCCATGCGGAGACATTTCAACGCTTCAAGTTCACTCAACCGAAGGGCTTTTTATTGTATGGCCCTCCCGGCTGCGGAAAGACCTTGATCGGACAAGCGGCAGCCGCCAGTCTTGCAAAACTGGTAGGGGCGTCAGTTCAGGGTGTGTCTGGTGCGAAGGGGGAGAGACCAGCGGTGACTCGCGGGGCGTTTCTCCATGTCAAGGGGCCAGAGATTCTGAATATGTGGCTGGGAGAATCGGAGCGGATGGTCCGGGACCTTTTTGCCCAGGCTCGCGCCCGCCGGAACGAGGGGGCGCTGCCCTTTATCTTTATCGATGAGGCGGAATCGGTGCTCGGCACGAGGAGGGCGTCTCGTTCATTCAATATCTCCAGTACCTTGGTGCCAATGTTCTGTTCCGAGATGGACGGGATCGAGTCGTTGCACGATGTGGTGATCATTCTGGCGTCGAACCGGCCTGACCTGATCGACCCGGCGGTGCTGCGACCGGGGCGTATCGATCGCAAGATCAAAGTGAGCCGTCCGAATCGTGATTCGGCGGCCGCAATTCTGAACGTATACTTGACAGATGATCTGCCTCTGGACCGGCAATGGATTGACCAGCACGGCGGAGATCGAAAGAAGGCCTGTGGCGACCTCGTCGAACATGCGCTCTCCGCGATCTTTTTGCGCACCGATGAGAATCGGCTCCTGTCGATCAGGCTCCGAAGCGGACAGAATAAGGTCCTCTATCGAAGCGATTTGATCAGCGGTGCGATCTTGGCTTCGATCGTTCAACGGGCGAAGGAACAGGCGATCGATCGCATGATCGCAGGCGGCAGGGCTGAGCAAGGCGGCATGACGTTGGACGATCTGATGAACTCCGTGCACGCAGAGTTCCGGGAGGGTGAGATGTTGCCGCCTGATGATGCGTCGGAAGAATGGCTGAAACTTCTCGATCACCATCCGGAACAGGTGGTGGGGATCTCGTCGTTCCGGAAAGGGCGGCAGTCCGAAGAGAGACTGATCAACCAAATTATATAACGACGTGAACGGGATGGAGGTCCTGTCTCAGACGAGGGCGAGTTCAGTCGTTGTATGTTTCACCTGTGACGCCTAATGAACTATGCGACTGTTTGGCATCGAAACAGAGTATGGGATTACCAGAGAAGACCAGGACACGGTTGATCCGGTCGTGGAGTCGATGGAGCTGGTGCGGGCCCATCTGACGGCCTCGTTCGAACGCCGGTGGGACTATGGCGGCGAAGATCCGCACGAGGATGCGCGAGGGTTTCGGGTCTCCGGCCTGCAGCAGGATAAAGAGGAAGACGAGTTCGCCAAGGTCGATGCTCATCGGCCGTTCTCGTTTCATGAGATGAAGAGCGATCTGGTCCTTCCAAACGGCGCACGTTTCTATAATGACCATACGCACCCTGAATATTCCACGCCTGAATGCCGAACGTTGAAAGATATCCTTGCTCATGATCGTGCCGGGGAGCGTATTGTCCAGCGGGCGGCAGCGCGTCGCAACCATGCGCTCGGCGGGCCCCATGTGCAGCTCTATAAGAACAACACGGACTTTCACGGACACAGTTACGGCTGTCACGATAATTATCTCGTGTCACGCTCGATTCCCTTCCCTTCGCTGAATGCTGGGCTCTTGCCATTTCTTGTCAGCCGGCAGGTCATTGCCGGGGCAGGCAAGGTTGGTGTGGAGGGGCAAGAAAGCGGGTTTGTGCCGGGCCAGTATCAGCTGTCCCAACGAGCCGACTTTATGGAGACGGATCTGAGTGTTGACACGATGCACAATCGGCCGATTCTGAATACGAGGGACGAACCGCACGCGGTTCGGGAGAAATATCGACGGCTCCATCTCATCATCGGCGATGCCAATATGTGTGAGTACAGCACGGCATTGAAAGTCGGGACGACGCAGTTGGCACTGGAGTTGATCGCGCGTGACGCGGCCCCGGTTCTTGAATTGGAACATCCCGTCTCCGCGGTGAAGCAGCTGTCCCGCGATCAGAATTTGAAGGCGGCGGTTCGTAGGAAGAACGGTAGCACCATCACGGGGCTCGACATTCAACAGCAGTACTACCTTGCAGCCGAGAAGCACTTGTCCGGTGTCGACGAGGAGACTGATTGGATTCTTCGCGAATGGGCCACCACGTTGCGATTGCTTGTCGGGGATCGACGGCAGTTGGTTGGGCGGCTTGATTGGGTGACCAAGCTCTGGCTGTTGGAAACCTTTATGCAGGAGGAGCGGATTGGATGGGATGATCCCTGGCTGGCGAGTTTGGATTTGGAGTACCATAACGTGAATCCGGAGCGCGGGCTCTTCTTGGGGCTTGAGGCTGAGGGGAAGGCCTGGCGGATGACGTCGGAGTGTGATGTCGAATCGGCGTTAGTGGTCGGCCCCGACGATACCAGAGGGGGGATCCGTGGCCTCTGTATCAGACGGTTTCCGGATCAGATCAAGTCGATGCAATGGGAACGTATTCAGTTCAGCGGTGGGCTGCTTCCGCGCACGTTAGAGATGGGTGACCTGTTCGAGCCACAGGCCGTGCAAGCCTGCGCGAAGATATTCGAACAGGCGGCATCTCCAATGGATGCGCTGAACGCATGGAACAGTAGAAAGGAATCACGATGATGAACTACATTTCAATGCCCGAACGCCGTGAAGGGCCAGGCAATCCGATGCCGAAGGCCCCGAGTCCTTCTGATGAGGGCGGTGGGCCGAAACGGCCGGAGACAGGGTCGCCCGATAAAGATAATCTGCTCAAGCGCATGCGTAAGGTCGATCCGAAACAGGCGGAGCGGTATCGGCAACGGACAGGAGAATAAGATTTAAGAAGGGCGGACGGGCTGTCCTCTGTGCTCCACAACGCGAACGCTCAGAAGGTGCTCGTTGGATGCGCGCAGTGGAGGATCAGCCCGTCCACCCTCATAGCAGCTAGGTCCGCCGCTCAATAGGGGAAGGGGGAAAGATGGGGATGCAAGGGGATTTTCTTCAGCTATTGAAGGAACAGGGTTATACCCTGGGCGTATCGACGGCGGTGGGGAGCGGCCAAACCCTCACGAATGCCACGACGATACTGGCCTTCAAGTATCGCGATGGGGTGCTGGTGGCAGGAGACCGTCGTGCGACCGCCGGCAATATAGTGATGTATGATCGCACGGACAAAGTGTTGGAGATCGATCGTCACAGTGTGATGGCGATAGCCGGCGTCCCGGCGACCGCCTATGAAATGGTACGAGTGTTGGAACATTCCTTCAAATATTACCGGCGGACGCAGCTGCAAGAATTGAGTTTCGACGGCAAACTTCGCGCGGTCTCCAAACTCTTGAAGGACAATGTGCCCGCAGCAATGGCTGGGACGGGCGCAGTGGTTCCGGTGTTTGCCGGCTACGATTTGGAGCAGGGCTCGGCCAAGATCTATTTCTACGATATCCTAGGGGCGGAGTTTGAAGGTGTGGAGTATGCCGTGTCCGGGTCCGGTTCCCCCACGATCCGGGGAATTTTGCACTATGTGAATACCTGGGGCGAGCAGCCCCTCAATGCACTCTCTCAGGAACAGGCCATCGTGCAGGCTTTACGATTGCTCACGAGCGCGGCGGAGTTCGATTCGGCGACCGGTGGTGTCAACCGGGAGGCGAGTCTCTACCCCGTCATCAAGTTGATTGCCGCGGCCGGTGTGCAGACGGTGCCGGATGCGACATTGAAACCCCTCTATGAATCACAGGTGGTGCGCAATGTATGAAGAGCCCTATCGCTGGGTAGAAGCGGTCGGCAATCGGCGACAGTATCTCGACGATCAGTTCAAGCAGGGGAGTCCGGTTGTCGGGCTGGCCTATGACGGAGGTATTCTTCTGACGACGGTGAGCAAGGGAACTCCGAAACTCTACGAGATCTACGACCGGCTTGCGTTGGGGGGGATGGGGCATCCCACGGATTTGGAGAAGCTTCGCTTCAGTCTACTCGAAATGGCACATGTCGAAGGTTTTAACCGCTCGCCGTCTGATGTAACGGGTTCGAGACTGGTGAAATACGGTATCGCTCCGGTGATTAAGCAGGCCTTCGAGGAGGTCTATAAGGCGCCGTTCATCGTGCGCATTCTGGTGGCAGAGTTGGGTCTGAAGCCGGAGAAGGACGCCCTTCTGACAATCAACTACGATGGCACGTTTGAGGAATCGACCGGCTGTGCGGCCTTGGCTGCCACCCCTGCTGTTCAGGCCAGGATGATGTCCTATCTCAAGGAACAAACGTCCACCACTCTGTCATTGGAGCAGGCGGTGGATCTGACGCTGCGAACCTGGGCGATCGGTTCGCTTGCGCATCAACAGGATGAGATAGACCAACAGGAGGAGGCCAAGCCGGCGGCAAGTGGAGCGGGTTCATCGGCTGCAGCTATCCCAAGCCGTGATACCTTGATTGCACATGTACGAGGTCTTGCCGGTGAACGGACGATCGAATGTGCGGTCCTAGATCGTCAGGCTCCCGGCACCTCCAAATATCGACCACTCAAGTCGGCAGATCTTTCACATCTCCTGCCGAAGGCACTTCAATCCGTCGTGGCGAATTGAGATGTTGAACCGTATTTTCGGGCTTGAAACCGAATACGGACTCTTGGTGAATCAAGACCAGCCTGATCATTCTCCCACCTGGTTTGCCCACAAGATTCGCGACCATCTTTTCCACGTTCAACGGCGCGGTGTGCTGGATCTGCACCACCGGGGACATGATGAACCACCAGGTAACGGAGGATTTCTCACCAACGCCGGGCGTATGTACCTCGACATGGGACATCTGGAGTGGGCCTCACCGGAGTGTGAATCGCTCAGTGACGTAGTGGCTGCCGACCGCGCCGGCGATCAGCTGCTGCAGGATACGATTCAGGACCTCGGTCTGGCCGACACGGTGTCGTTGATCAAGAATAATGTGGATCATGAAACCGATGCGACCTTTGGATCGCACGAGAATTATCTCGTCTCGCGACGCTTTCCCTTTACGCGGCGCGGCCTCGGGCCCTTTGTGACCTTCCTGGTCACCAGGCAGATCTTTACGGGGGCCGGACGTGTCGGTACGGCGGGGCCGCAGGATGCCTGGATTCAGAGGGACCGACTTATTGTGCCACGGGGAGCGAACTATCGCTATGCGCAGCAGCCTGTCCTCCCGTTTCAGCTCTCTCAACGGGCCGATTACATCGTGAATGACTTCTTCGAATGGGTGCAGCAGAATCGCGCCATCGTCAATACGAGAGATGAACCGCTGGCCGACCCGAATCAATACCGCCGTATTCACCTTCTGTTGGGCGATTCAAATATGGCCGAGGTGGCGACGGCCTTGAAGCTGGGCACGACGGGGCTGGTCCTTCAACTGATCGAGGAGGGCTATGCGCCGCCTGATCTTGAGATCCATGAACCGGTCGAAACCATGCAGGAACTGTCACAGGATCAGGACCGGCAATGGGTCGTTCGGCTGCAATCGGGGAAGTCGATCTCTGCAATCGACATTCAGGAAGCATTTTTCGCGGCAGCACAGGCACACTATCGGGGACAAGATGACGAAACCGATTGGGTGCTCGATCAATGGGAGGCAGTTTTGCGGGATCTCCGCGGGGACTATACGACGCTGGTGGGCCGGGTCGATTGGGCTTCAAAGCTGTGGCTGCTCGAAACCTTTCGCGAGGCAGAACACATGACGTGGACAGATCCGGCTCTGAAGAGTCTGGATCTGGAGTATCACAATCTTCATCAAAGCAAGGGGCTCTATTATGGTCTCATGGAAGAAGGGCGGGTTCCACGACTCATTACGGACAAGGCGATTGCCTTGTCCATGGACCATCCACCGCGCAACACAAGGGCGTTTGGGCGGGGCGAACTGGTTCGACATTTACTGGCCTGTGGACCTCCGGATGCACCGGACGATCCCAAGCCGGAGGAGCGGTTTTCTCCACCGTATGTGATCAACTGGTCGATTTTCCAACTGCGTGGCCACGCACCCTTTCCCATGCCGGATCCGTTCAAAACCTATGTGCAGGAAGTGCGTTCCCATCTTCAAACGACCTGATCGGATGACCCAGTACGGGCCCCTCTTTGAGCCCGCACATCACTTCGACTACACAGACTGACTCATGAGGTGCAATGTTCTTCCATGGTTTTGTTTAAATGATTGAGAGGAAGACTGGGATGAACGTACGCTTCGTCGATGATGCGGTACGAAGTGCGGCTGGTTTTCACATTCGGTCTTGCAGAAAGTCCATAATGCGATTCTCTGCCCAGTAGGAATCTTCTCCGTTGTGTGGCCAGTGAATGAATCCGCAATGGCCTCCATGGCGAGGCGCAATCACTCGAATCTTCGGGTGGTGCTGAATGAGCGGTACGGTAAACATGGAGTAGGGAATGAAGGGATCATCCTGTGCCGTGATGATGAGAGTGGGAACGGCGATAGTATCAAGCACACGACATGCACCTGCACGTTCGTAGTAGTCGGCTCCGCTGGCGTACCCTCCGTCCGGGGCGGTGTAACGATCGTCGAATTCGCTCATTCTGGCGACACCATCGAGTTTCGTGAGATCCCACTTGCCGGGGATGAGTGTGGCCTTTCGGCGCAATCGTGCTTTCAAACTCACGAGAAAGTGTCTGTGATACACCCAGTTGCGCGGCTGCTCCAGGGCTTCGACGCATTTCGGGGGATCAATGTTTGGACAGACCGCGATCGCGCCGACCAACGCGGCTTCTGACGAGCCGGCTTCTCCGGCTGCCTTCAGGACAAGATTTCCTCCCATCGAATAGCCGACAAGCCAGATCCGGTCCAGTCCATCCACATGCGCCAATTCATGAACGATCGCTCGGTAGTCCTGACTCAAGCCGCTGTTATAGAGTGTGGGGGTGAGGTGTTCGGTTCCACCACAAGTACGTTGGTTCATCCGGACGATATTGAATCCCGCACGATAGGCTTTCGAGGCGATGCCGCGCATATAATGAGACTCACTGCAGCCTTCAAGGCCGTGCACGAGGACCACGGTCTGGCATGCAGTGCGGTGGGGCTGCCAGTGGCAGAAGCCCAGTAACTGGGTGTGGGGCTCGGTGGTGAAGAGCCGGGACTCGGTCGGGACTCCGGCAAGGAGCGCTCGGCGCGGCCAGTAACCTGGGAACACGGTCATGAAATGTGGGTTACGGAGCCAGGCAGCCGGTATAAAATCTCGCCGCCCTGGTGATCGTGACGTCATCATATCGGAAACGTTCTATGGCTCCGCAGTATACAGCGCAAGGGCACGGCACTTTGGAATGGGAGTGTCCTCCATGTATATCAACTCCATTGGCTGCCACGTAGCAGATGTTGCCATTGATAGATCAATAGAAGTCCGGACCGGTGACGTCGGTCACAGGTTCCATCAGAATTCTCAGAATTCTGAAAAAGTCCGTCAGCTGCTATTGACTATGTCATGCGATATGCGAGACAGGTGCGATCTGAAGTTCAATAATCCAAAAACCTCGAAATTCTGAGCTCGAACCCTCCTCTGTCGAGCCCGTCTCATCTATCTCACGCGGCTTTCTTGTCGGGATGGTCTCCTGTTGTCCCAGATATTCCGCCCACTGTGCGAAAAGATATTTGCTCGGCTTACTAGGCGGCATCCATGAGCAACAAGGGCTGCTTGACACTGTATCCATGAAACAGCAAAGGCCTTCGATAGAGGTCTCGAAGGTCTTGAAAAGGTGGCTCCCCGGGCAGGACTCGAACCTGCGACCAGCCGGTTAACAGCCGGCTGCTCTACCAACTGAGCTACCGGGGAACAAGACAATCCGTCGTAGGACTGCGCATTCTAACAAAAGATTTTGGTTGGGGGGAGACTTTTTTCTGTCAGGGCAACCGCATGCCCTGTCTGCGGCTACTCCGTCATACGTCAAAATCCTCGGTTTCGTCCTCACCAGATGTCGCATCGGTATTGCCTGCTGCGACAGATGCGTAGTGCTTCGCCCAGGTCAGATAGAGGTTGCCACTATCGCGCATGGTGTCGGCGGCTTTGACAAGCGCCTGCGCCAGGTCAGGGTCTTTTCCGCTCGCATGGATATCCGCTGCACGCCGTTCGAGCACTTTCGGGTACTCGTGGATCAGGCCAGCAATCTCTCGGACAAGCTCATCAATGACATTATCTTCGGTTTCCATTTTTCCCTCCACAGCGGGACCAACAAAAAACCCCATAGCGCAGGCGCCATGGGGTCTTGCGCGGGAGACCCGCTTACACGAAACGGTTATCCTTGGTAAGCCTGCCCAAGGGCTGCCGATTCACCCTTTTGGGTCATTAGCTGCCCGGTGGCACTCACTGCTTGCATGGTGATGGCATAATGCTTGGCCGCGTCACAGACGACCACGCAGAGCTCACAACCTTTACAGCGGTCAATGATTATTTCGGCTACCATCTTGGTTGGATTGAGGTCGAGGCAGTTGGCCTCAGGGCAATACATAATGCAGAGCCGGCACCCCTTCTTGGCCACGCATTTCTCGTCGATGATTTGCGCTACGTTATACATGCAAACTGGTTCCTTCTCTCGTTACGCCGCAACGGCAGGATTGCCGACCCGCAGCTCATACTGATTCTTCTCTGCCCATTCACTGGCGATGTCGTAGGCCGCTTTCACCGTTGCTAGGTTCTTGGCTAACAACATTTCCTTCTTGGCGAATTTCTTCTTGATGGCCTCATCCAGGGAGGCGGTTCCACCGGAGGCGACGAACTTCTTCCCGAACCGTTCCTGTAAGGCGAGATCCAAGGCCTCCATTGAAACGCATTTGGTAATACCCGCGACCGATCCGAGCATCGACATATTTGTCGACAACTCGGTGCCGGCAACCTCAATGGCCAGCTCAGTGCCCGCGATATAAAACAAGGCGACGTTTAAATCCTTTAGCCGTTGAATATCTTCTTCAGACAGAAGAGGTTGAGCGGAGTTGATGATGACGAGACCGCCTTCCTTCACGCCGGAATAGAAGGGCATGGTATAGCTCTTCCCCATCGTGATGACTTGGGGATGAAAGACCTCGATGACTTCTGGAAATACCAACTCGCCACGGTCGTAGATCCGTTCGATGCCGATCCGACAATAGCTCTCCGCCGGCGCCATACGTTTCTCGGCGCCGAAGAAGGGATTGGAGATCGAGAACTTGCCGTCGCGGTTGGCAGCCATGGCCAGGACATGCGCGGCGGTGACGGCGCCCTGCCCGCCTAATCCTGACATCCGGACATTCAGTCTTTTCTTGATCATGGTCGTCTCCCCTTCAGAATCGGACAGAATCGGATTAGGCCCCCTGAGAAGCGAGCTGTTTTGCAGCGGCCTTCTTTTCCTTGTCCTTAGAGGCTACCTCAGCCAGGAGCTGCTTGGCTGGTTCGCTGATGTACTCTTTGTAGGCGAACCGCTCGGTCGGTTTTTCAGAATCCCGCATTTCCTGGAGCCCCTCCATGCTGTTCTTTCCGATTTCGAGAATGCAAGGCGTATAAAGCTGGAGGTAAGTCGGGCCAATTTCGCGCGCAATTATGACAGCGTTCCGCACCACTTTCTCAACGAGCGAAGGTTTACTGACCGTGCATGAGATGACGTAATGGCAGCCTGACTCCCGCGCGATTTCCGGTAGACGGACCTTGTCGAATAGCTTCCCAACCGGCGCCATTTTGGCTACGAACCCCTTCTGCATCAGGCCACTCTCCTGGCCACCGGTGTTGGCGTACAGTTCGTTATCGAAACAAATCGTGGTGAACTTCTCCTGGCGGAACCAGGCTTGAAGTGTCATGTCGAGGCCGATATCGACGGTGGCGCCGTCACCGGCAAGCACGACCACATCTTTCGTCCGGCCTGGGAAGCGGACGCTTAATGCGCGCTTCAAGCCGGAAGCGATGGCGTTTTGGTTACCAAAGAGGGAGTGAATGTTATGGACGGCTACCATCGGGAATACCAGGCTGGTGCAACCGGTGGAACCGACCATGACGGTGTCTTCGGGGTTTGGCAATGAGGCCAGGATGTATCGGAAGGCCATGGATTCTGGGCAGCCGGCGCAGAGGGAGTGCTGCTCGATCAGTTCCTTGTTGTTGCCGATATCCTTCCACCCCCGGTCTTCCTTACCATAGGTCGCGCTCCTGACCAGGTCTTGGTAGTCAGACGGCATGATGTCGTATAGGTCTTCCGAAATCTTGATACGTTCCTTGCTCATGTAGGCCTCCTCAGTGATGCGTCGTATTTAAGTCGTTCGATTCTTGCTGCGTAAATGCGATCAACTGCCGCGACCTGCCATTGACATACTGCGCATGCCGAGCAGGTTCTTGATCTCTGAAACAATAATTTCCGGTGGCATCGTCATGCCTCCGCAGACATGCGGGCCGGCATTCACACGCTCGCTGTTTGGGATGGTGGCTTTAATTTCCTTTGCCAACCACCCGGTCACGTTAAATTCCGGGACGATGATGTGCTTGGCGTTCTTTGTGGCTTCACGGATTTCCTCGCCTGGCCAAGGCCGCAAGGCCTTGATCTTGACCAGACCACAACGGATGCCTTCGTCCTCAAGGAGCCGGATGGCTTCACGGCCCTGCGACACCGCTGTACCGGAGGAGACAATGAGGACCTCGGCATCGGTATTTTCTGTCTCGATCAATCCGTTTATCCACTTGATCGTGTGCTTACGAGATCGCTCCACTGCCGCCCAGACTTCTTGCTGCCAGGACGCGTGGGTAGCATAGCTGATGTAGTTGCTTTTCATCACAAACGGATCGCGCATCATCCGGACCGGTGGACATTCCATGTCCATACAGGGTACGGGTGAGCGGTAAGGGTCATAGGGTGGAAGACACATGTCGGCAGGAGTGAGGTTGACGACATCCTTGGTGTGCGTGACAAAGAATCCATCGCAACACAGCGCCAAGGGTAGGTGCACATCAGGCTCTTCCGACACCATAAACCCCTTGAGGATCCAATCGAAGAAGTCTTGTGCGGTTTCTGCATGCCACACGAGCATGCCGGTATTCAGAAGATATGCAATCTCTAGCGTGTCAGGCTGGATCGACAGCGGCGAGTTGATGCCACGGCAGGTGACGATCATTTGAATCGGCAACCGTGCGCCGGCCCACATTGGAAAATTCTCCATTGCGCGCATCGTGCCGGGTCCTGCGGTCGTCGTAAAGACGCGAGCTCCGCCGAAGGCTGCTCCCGCGCATTGCGACATGACCGCGAATTCACTTTCACCGCGGAAGTAGTCGCCGATGTACCCTTCGGCAAAGAGTTCACCGATCAACGCGGCTGCTTCGCTCTGTGGTGTAATCGGGTAGGCAATCATGACGTCACAGCTGGCCCGCCGGAGTGCTTCCTTGATGACCTCACTGCCTGTAAAGAACGACGGCGTACGGGGCGCGTCGTGCATCATTGTCCAGGTCTCTGTAAAGGTCTGTCCTTTTTTATTTTTTGTGCCGATGACTGAGTGTGTATCTGCCATGGGTCCGGCTCCTTTCACTGTCTTCAGAACCTCAAACAGCTTAGTTTGAAGCTCCGCTCTTGGCTGACGTCAGCCGTGGTTGGACTGTCCCTTTCAATTTTTTCACCCACTCTGCCAATTTCATGATTTTTTCGACCGATGCATCGCGAAATGACAGCATCGCATCTTCATGACCGGCTTGAGCGCACATGGCAATCGTATAGCAGGATGTGCCGCCTCGAATGATCTTGAGCGATAAATTCGCTTGATGGCAGTGGACTCCGATGAACATGCAGCAATCGATTTTATTATGCCAGATGGTCAGATTCGGGTGGTTGGGATTGATCTCGACTTCAGGATTGATTTTCGGGTATTTGGGGCGGTAGTCCGGCATTGGGATCAACATGGGTGTTTGTCCCGCTTGCACACACTCCTTGAGCGTATTGTACAAATGGCGGATGGCCGTGGCCTTCTTGGCCGCCTTCTCGTTCCAGGCCCATAGGACCAAGGGGCCCGGGAAGAGGGTTGGCACCTTGGCCATGAGAAATTGTTTTGCTGCTTCCTCGTATGCCTTTTCCTCTGGGACGATGACACCGTTGATATGAGCTTCCCCAGGGTTCGGCAAACGAATTCCCATGCTGGCAGCTGATGGAGGAAGGAAATGTTCTGGGCCTGGAAGGACACGATACTGAGTCATTACGGCTTATTCTCCGGCAAGGGGTTAAAGAACGAGAACCACAAGTTTTCCAATGATCTCAGCTATCCTCACTCTAAGCTTTTTCCGTGGCCCCTGCAATATCGCAGAAGGCCCACTGCTGAGAAATTTTGGGCCATCGATTGGGAGAGACTAGGCCTTTTGTCCTAAGGATGTAGAGCTTTGCCAAAGGTAGCCACTAGCGCCCGTCTAGCTCCCATTTTAGGAGTGCGCATTATAGGGCCCGCCCATCCAGTCTGTCAAACCAAAGGGGAGGACTCAAGCTCCCATGGGCTGGCTGGTCCACACTTGAGATATGAGCATCAAACCAATAGGTTGCGCGGTGTTATGGTAATTGCTCACAGGCTGGAATGGATCCGAGAACGCAGGCTCGCTCAAGGTCATCCTTGGCGAGCCGCCCCTGTAAACGTTCTCGATAGAGCTTTGCTCTGATCACCAGTGCGGCAGCGTTGTTGGGGTCGACCCGAATTATAGTAGACAAATCTTCCATCGCCTGCTCCGGCTGATTCATCTTGAGATAGATTTCACTCCGCAGTACATACGCCTCTTTTTGATACGGGATCCAACTTTCAGGTGTTTGACCATTGAGGATTTTCTTCAGCGTCGCCAAGGCCTGATGCCAAGATCTGGTGCCCGCCTGACGACGGGCTTGCGTCGTGTATATATCAATGAGGCGTAGACGCGCGACATCAGCAAACGGATCGAGCTCAAGGACTTGCTCGTAGGCAGCGGCAGCCTCATCCGGCTGTTTCAGCCATTTGAGCACATCCCCTTTCCCAACCCATGCCCAGAGATTCTTGGAGTCGAGTGTGATGGCATGATCAAAGTCTGTCTTCGCTTTGTCGAGATAGTCCGCATAGTCCGATGTCTGGGCTCGTTGGGAAAAAGCCAGTGAGACGAGTCGCAGATAGGTTTGCCCTCGCACGATTAGTGGATCGACGTAGCGATCGTCAAGGGTGGCGGCGTCGGAACTGAGCTGGATCTTGTCCCGTAGATTCGAGGTCTGGAGGGCAGTCTCGAGCATCGCGCGGGCTCGTTGATGTGAGGCAGACTTTCCATTCGGATCGATTGCCAGCATTCGGACACCGATCGGCTGTTGTTGAAGCTCTTGCAGTTGCGATCGCAATTGGTGATTCTCTTGCTGGAGCTGGCGATAGTGCTGCGCGAGTTGCTGGTCGGATTGAAGTCGGCGAATCGCTTCCGCCAGACTGCTCATATTAATCGTGGCACGAATGCGTACGAAGAAGACCGGACGGTCGAGCTCGAAAGAGCGCCTGGATTCGAGGATTTCCGTTTCCGTGACCGCGGCGGCAATCGTTCTGATTTCCAGCGAACTGGTTTGTGTATTTCTCCCGCCAGATTCTTTTTCCACGTCATGAAATGTGGATTCGAGATAGACACCCGCTTCTTCTACCGCCTTGCGTTGTGCTCGTTGGAGGACTTTCTGTTCTGCCCCAGCTAAGGTGTCACCATCGCCCATGACATATTGGCCATCGGCGATGACGGTTTTCGTTGAGGCGCTGAACGTAGGGGGGGCCCATAGAAGGAGCGCGATAAGGAAGGGGTAGAACGGTCGCCTGTACAGTCCCATTCTAGTAACTATACCGCGCGATGGCTGAAGCGGCAACGGAACCAGAACGGGGCAAAGGAGGAGGGGGGAAAGTAGGGAACGCCAAGCCTTCGGCTACCGTTCCTTCGGGAATACTTGAGTAAATGGGTGGACCTCGACCCGTTCAAATACACCATGGACGGTATAGGGATCTTCGCGAGCAAATTGTTGCGCGTCTTCCAGCGAGTCCGCTTCGATGACAATAAGACTCCCTGTTTTATCCGTGAGCGGGCCGGCGAGCACAACCTTGCCTTGTGCATCGAGGGGCTCCATCTTGGCAAGATGCGCCGGGCGATAAATTTTTCGCTTGGCTTCCCCATCGGGGCCGTCAAATCCGAGTATGACAAATTTCATACAGGTCTCAAGTGTTGAGAGCTAGGATTCTGAAATCAGGCTTGGCTCTCTAGAGGGTAGCGATCCTTATACCCGGCAGTTGTCTCATGCCACCAGCGAACTTCTTGCTCTCCTAGCTTCCAGCAGAGATAGACCACTCGACCGTCACGAACATGGGGAAAGTCACAGAGGCCAAGATCCAGGTCCTTTACCAATATGCCAAGTTCCTGAATCGCCTGAAGATTCGTACTGACTTGTTGAAGCCCCAATATGTAGAGGTGTCCAACGGTACTGCCACCGCCAAACTCGGCCTGAGCGCTGGCTTTCTTGGTATCTTCTTTTGTGCGTGCCAAGACGGCCTTCGCTTGTTGAATCGCTATCAACTTGGAATTGAGTTGGGGGATGAGGCGATTGGCCTCCGACAATGTAAATATTCGCTCGTATTGTGCGTGTTCGTCGTCGTGCGCCAAGGTCTGCTCCCGCGAAGCTCCTCATTTAGCACACCACTCTTTTACACCGCAACTGTAGGAGTCGGAGTTCATACTCGTGTCGCCAAGTAAGAACAATTTCGTGGGGACTGGCTGAAAGAAGGAGACACAGCGTCGGTAAAAGAGATATCTATATTGACAAGGAATGTCGCTCGCGTTATTATTCACATACTATCTCAGTTCGATTCATAATTTCTCCACACCAAGACTCCCGGGGCGCATCTCGATACAAGTCACAATTGTTTACTCAGCGAACAGAGGCGAATCAGCTCGGCATGAGTTCCGGCCTGCAACAATATCCGCAACCATGAGACAGAGTCGTACCCTGATAGCCACGAGCGAAAATTAGGTAAGTCCCTCACGGGTTACCCTCTTTTAGCTGTTATACACGACACAATCATCAACGCAGTACCATTACGATTACGATTCAGTCCGTGGACAATTTCCCATGGTTCACCACGTGCGATTGCTGCCGATAACAAAGCGGCAGGGGGCTTGAGAGGATACTCATGACACAAACGAAGGGGGAGGTTATGCATCTCGCGGAGTTAAAGCAGAAGTCCATCGCGGATCTCAATGAGGTGGCGCGCGATCTGAAGATCGATGGAGCACCCAATCTGCGAAAGCAGGAATTGA
>DATNCR010000013.1:0-8441 GCA_035607135.1 Nitrospiraceae bacterium | reverse complement strand
ACGAGCTCAGAGATCCTCGGCTCATAGAAGGGGACATCGCCCTTCTCAAGTCTGGCGACACGTGTCGCGTCGGTATCCATGCAGGTGACGTTGACGCCGAACTCTGAAAAACAGGCTCCTGTGACCAATCCGACGTAGCCGGTTCCAATCACACTGATATGCATGGTTCTTTTTCCTCCTGTGACCAAGATCGCTCTAGGCCGAGTATAGCAACGGTGTCGGGGTCGAGCAACGAAAGTGTAGGGATAGGGTATTGACCCAGAAAAACCGCTCGTTGACAGGTGCATGAGGGGTGAGTACTATTTTGCTCTCTCCATGGTACGGATCCTGTCGTATGGCGATTCAGAGCAGGCCTCTTCAGCGACCGCTCGCCGTGATGATGTGCCGAAGCTTGCGCACGATCAGTCCGGATGCCACGTTGCTGGAGGCGGCCTGGCTGATGCGTGACGCGAAAGTCGGCGCATTGCTGGTACACGAGGCCGGACACTATAGTGGTATCGTCAGCGAATCGGACTTGGTTCGCAAGGGCATGGCGGAATCCCGTCCGGTACACGAGACGTTGGTCCGTGCCGTCATGAGCTATCCCCTGATATCCATCGATCATGCAAGTTCAGCCCACGAGGCAAGCGAAAAAATGGCGGAACATGGGATTCGCCATCTGGCAGTTTCCGACGAGGGACAGATTGTCGGGATCATCTCCGTTCGCGATCTCCTGCGTTACTTCAAAAACTGGGGCGATCTGTAATCGTGTGGATTCGTGGGGTCGGGCCGGATCGTCTTCCTTCCCTGTGTGATGTTTCCGCATGAGTCTTGTGAACCGGTCGATTCATATCCCTCGCTGGTTTCTTCTAATAACGGCGCTGGCAACCGGCGCTGTGGTCATGGCGCTCGAAATTGTGGGAAGCCGCCTGTTGGCCCCCGTTTTCGGAAACTCCCTGTTTGTCTGGGGCGCATTGATCGGAGTGATTCTTGCCGCCATGAGCAGTGGCTATGCCTTTGGCGGTTGGGTTTCCGATCGGTACCCCGGTGCGCAGGTGCTGGCTCGTCTGTTGCTGTTCTCCGGAGCCTGGACCTTTCTGATCGCGTGGCTCGGCCAACCGGTGCTCTTTAAGGTCGCGTCGGCGATTGAGGACCCTCGGTGGGGACCCTGTGTCGCGGCGGCGTTGCTTCTGGGTCCGCCGGCATTTGGTCTGAGCGGTGTACTGCCGGCCTTGTTGCGATTGGCGGTGTCGGATTTTGAGTATCTCGGCCGGCATACTGGTCGGATGATCGCGCTTTCGACCGTAGGGAGCTTGGCGGGAACGTGGGGGACGGCATTTTTCTTTTTGTCGTGGATCGGCAGCCAGGCGCTTGTCGCGTGGCTCGGCGCTATTCAAGCAGGGCTTGGTCTCTGGTGGTTGGTCAAGGGGACGACGGCACGGCCGCTGGTGATAGGAATATTCATCCTCTGCGTTGTAGGGTTGGGGGCCGGCGCCTGGTTCCCGATCCAGATGTTGCCGGCGCCGGTCTATCAGGAAGACAGCCCGTACCAGCAAGTACGGATTCGCGATGATGACCTGTTTCGCTACCTGATTTTGGATCGGACCTACCACGCGGTCATGTGGAAGACGGATCCCATCGCCCTGTTTCTTCCCTATAGTCAATTGATGGTCGCGTCGCTGGCGTTG
Organism: Nitrospiraceae bacterium; assembly: GCA_035607135.1. Lineage (GTDB taxonomy): Bacteria > Nitrospirota > Nitrospiria > Nitrospirales > Nitrospiraceae > Palsa-1315. The sequence continues at coordinate 6,774 of DATNCR010000013.1, read as the reverse complement.
GTGGAAAAACCAAAACGAGGTTTGATTCTTGGTCATGGAGGTGGATCGCTGGCAAAGTGGCTCGCCCATCAATGGCCTGAACTTGAGCTGGATGTCGTTGAGTTCGATCCCGCAGTCGTTCGAATGGCCGAGGAATATTTCTCCTATCATCCGCCTCCCCAGCACCATGTGCACGTTCGGGATGCCCGGGTCTTCCTGAATTCCACGGAACGGACGTACGACCTTATGTGGGTCGATGCATTTGCCCGACACATGATCCCGTTTCACCTGACTACGGAGGAGTTCTTTGCAGAGTTGCGCGCCCATCTTGTGCCGAACGGTATCCTGGCATTGAATTTGGCCTCGTCGGGCGAAGGAGGAGATCTGCTGCGGGCTAATGCGGTCGTGCAGACGATGAGACGGTCGTTTCACAGCATCGAATCCTTTGCGGTCAAGGGGCCATGGAAGACTTCTCAGTCGCGATCGGCGAATCTGATTTTCTTTGCCGGGTCGCAGCGTGAACAACCTATGTTCTCTACCATCGTGACCAACGTGACAAAATTGGTTGAGCAGCAGCGTCTTCCATTCGAGGCGGTTGCGTTGCTGGGTACCCATCGCGCCCAACCCTGGGAAGCAGGTGTTGTGTTAACTGATGACTATGCGCCATATGATCTGTTGATCGGGTCCACGGTTCAAGAAGTGCAGCCTGAGGCGGGGGGTGCGCACTAAATGATTGAAATCCTTGTGACGGTCCTGTCGGTGTGAATATCTGCATTGAAGGTAGACCTCAGAAAAGAGTAAATTAAGGTCCTTGCTTCCGTTTTCGTTGTGGTGCTATCTATACGGTCGCCTTTCGAAAAGAATACTCGGCATTACGCATGATGGACGGATAGAGGGAAGTAGCGGTCAGCAAGATCTAGGCAATGTGGGCTTGGCAGCAAGGTATTCACCAACCTAATCACATCTCTTCTTTTTTAAGGAGGTAGGTCATGGGCAAGACGATGTTGGGGGTCTTCTTCGGCCTCGTGATGGTCGTGACTGGGGCATCTGCAGCGTTTGCGCTCCAGGCAGGTGGAGTTGAAATCGGGGACTTGGATACTGGCTCCGTTGTAGGTCAGTCGTTCAAGGAATTGGATGTTGACGCCCAGCTGTTCGCAGTCGAAATTGGGGAGATAAAAACTTGGTATCCACCAGTCACAATCATCGATTTCAAAGTTCGACCTGGACGTCCCGTCCTGCTCAAGGTCACGAACAAAGCCACTGCTGAGCATGGATTTGAGATGACCGACGCGACAAATGCCGGAGCCCCGACCGTCATGAAGGCCCAAGTTGTGTTGAAGCCGGGAGAAACCAAGTATATCGGTATCCCAACGAGCGACATGTTCTACGCCACGCAGGGGAATACGCTAACCTATCGCTGTCACCTGCACCCGGGGCATGTCGGCGGTAAGATTCTTATGATCAAATAGTCGTTCTTGGCAGATGTGAGTGACCGTCGCCCTCTTTGCGATACCGCGGAGAGGGCGATGGTTTTTTTAGCGGATGCTCAAAAAGTCCGCCAGTGGCGTTCTCGCTTCGCTCAGAAGCTCAACGTGAGAATAACGCCCTGAGGGACCCAAGACACTCAAGGGGGTTTTCCATTCGCCAGGAGTCATGTGAAGGGCGAACGGCCTCACGAAGTGCTTCGCTGCTGCGGCCTTGCTGGACGGACTTTTTGAGCATCCTGCTAGAGGCAGAAAGGCCCTGCTTCTCTATGAGAAGCAGGGCCTTTCTTATTAAGCAATGCGCGGAGGATTAGTTGCGTACTCCACTCCAGACTTTCGCCGCATCGATGGCCTTATCTGGATTGAGTGTCTTTGCCCTCTCGAGCAGGACCTCCGTTGTTTCCGGATAAAGCGGGTCAGAAATACAACAATTATCGACCGGGCAGACAGCGGCGCACTGCGGCTCGTCGAAGTGTCCAACACACTCGGTGCAACGGTCGTGTGCAATCACATAAATACTATCGCCAACTCCCTGGCCATCGCCCACATGGTGGCCCTTCGTTTCCGCGTCGCTGCGAGTCTCAAAAATCGCCTCGTTCGGACATTCTGGCAGGCAGGCCCCACAGGAGATACATTCATCGGTAATCAGCAACGCCATGACCCTCGCCTCCTTCTACACGACAATAGAGACACACACGGTTGACAAGTTCACCCCGTCACGACCATTATGCGTGGCGCGATGTGACCGCCATTCTAGTCCGCCGCTCTTTTCCAAGTCAACAGAACGGCACTTGCTCAGAAGGCCTAGATTCCCTGTATTACTGGGCCTTTGGGCTCAGGGCATCGTGACGAGTTATGGTTGAGAAAATATCCTATGGCCACTGTGTCGGTGAGCGATGGAGGGCAGAAAAAGAAGCGCATCATCACGCTTGTCCTCATGGCGATGTTTTTGATGAGCGCGTCGTTCTTTCTCATCGATCGGAAGGACGAGACCATCATTATCGTGTCCTTCCCCAATGGCCGTGAGCTTGAGACGGAAGTGGCGGATACACCGGAGAAACTGCTCGTCGGTCTTGCATTTCGAGAGGCGTTGCCGGCAAATGGTGGATTGCTTTATATCTTTGAGTCGACCGGCCAGAATCATGTCTGGACGAAGGAGTATCGGTTTCCGGTGGACATGATGTGGGTTGATGAAAGCCATCATATTGTGGGACTCAAGGAAAATATCGCTCCTTGCCGGGAAGCTGACTGCCCCAAATATAGTTCCTCTCCCGAAGCGGTCCGCTATGCGATTCAAACTGCAGCAGGTTTTATCAAGCAGGAGGGGGTTACCATAGGGCAGGAGCTGAAATATACGCTTCGGATGTAACACGCGCGGGAGGCGTGGCACAGCGCATGAAGACATGAAGAAAGGAGTGGGGAGAGCATGCTAGAGGGGTTTCAATCCGTCGCCCTGGTTAACGAGTTGCCGCCTGGGCAAGCAAAAGCCGTTATGGTGAACAATCGAGAGATTGCACTCTTCAACATCGAGGGGAAGTATTTTGCGATTCATAATATTTGTCCACATGAAGGCGGACCTTTGTGTAAAGGTCGTGTGAAGGGCTTTGTTGTAGCCTGTCCATGGCACGACTTGGCATTCGACGTTCGAAACGGGCAAGGGACGGACGGCGGTGGATATTGTGTGGGAAGTTATCATGTGCAGGTGGAAGGCGAGGAGATTTTTGTCGGGCCTCGGCGCAAACCATAGCAGAGTCAGACAATTAATTTAAGGAGCGGGTTGCCGCATACGTGACGATGAGTGCAACGTCTAGCCATGACCATCATGATAGTGCCACACGCTCGGATGGAGCCAAGGTCATTGAGACAACACTTGACCATCCCATCCAGATTCATCTCTGGGAAGACAGAACGCGAGGAGAGCTCTGGGTTCCGACCTTTGATCCTGCGGGGCTCGAGTTGCTGGCGGATGACTACCTACGCATCGCCGGGAATAATGCGGTCGATAATGGGCAGCGGACATTTGAGTTTAAAGCGGTCAGGGCAGGAACCCACCGGGTCGTGTTTGAAAAACGCATGGGTTGGAAATTCACCGCCGAAGATCGGCGCGTCTTTGACGTGACGGTCTCTGATGGCTCGTCTCGGAGGAGTGCGTAATCGTGCCGAATGTGGCCTTCATCAATGGAGCGTTCGTGCCTCTGGCCGACGCGAAAGTCTCGATCGAAGATCGAGGCTTTCAGTTTGGCGATGGCGTCTACGAAGTGATCCGTACCTACAAGGGGCGTCCGTTCGCGCTCGAAGCCCATCTCGCTCGGCTGGATCACAGCGCGACGGCACTTGACCTGACACAGCCCTATTCCCACGCCGAGTGGACGGACCATATCCTGGAAGGAGTCAGACGGGCTACCTTTCCTGAAGCGAAGATCTACATTCAGCTCAGCAGGGGTGTCGCTCCCCGTGATCACGCCTATTCGACCGAACTCACACCAACAGTCGTTATGACAGTACGTGAGTTCCATCCGCTCGACAGGTCGGTGCAGGCGGCCGGTGTGGACGCGTTGACGACAGAGGATATCCGATGGGGACGTTGCGACATCAAGAGCGTCAATCTCTTGGCCAATGTTCTTGCGCGACAACAAGTCAAGCAGGCCCAGGTCTTCGAAGCGATTTTAGTCAGAACGGGATTGGTCACTGAAGGGGCGGTCAGTACTGTCATGGTGGTTCAGGGGGGAATAGTGATGACGGCTCCTGAAGGGCCGCACATTTTGTCGGGGGTGACGAGGGCCGTCGTGTTGGATTTGGCTCGGAGCGAGGGTATAGCGATCCAGGAACGCTGTGTCTCGCAGGAAGATCTTTATGGGGCTGACGAAGTTTTTCTTACAGGGACCACGGTCGAAGTCCTGGCTGTGGTCCGTATCGATGGGAAAGTTATTGGAGATGGACGGCCCGGCCCGATTACCCAACAACTCGCCGCTGGCTTCACGAAACAGGTCGGCTAGCCCCCTTGCTTTGGCATAGGTAGCATGCTATGGTCCTCGGGCTGGAAGTGGGCTCAGGCCCACTTTTTTATTTGATCTCGTGAATGAGCCATCCAAAGATACGGGGCTAGGGGTGTCGGTGAAGGAGTCCCGACCGGTCGTCGATCGCATCAGCGAGGTGGTGTCGCCCATCCTCTGGGCGTTGGGCTTGGAATTAGTCGATGTCGTGTGCGTGGGGCAAGGGGCGCGGTCAATCGTCCGCGTGTATATCGATAAGTCGGGCGGCGTCACGGTAGATGACTGCGGGCGGGCACACCTCGCGATTGGTCCAGCCCTGGATGTGGCCGATCCTTTCCCCCATGCCTATACATTGGAAGTCTCCTCGCCGGGTCTGGATCGGGCCTTCAAACGGATTCAGGATTATCGCCGGGCCTTGGGGAAACAAGTGAGCGTAAAGCTCAGGCAGCCGATCGACGGACAGTGGCGTATGGTCGGAGTGTTGACGGAAGTGAATGAACAGGGAGTCACAATTACAGTGAATGATCCGCGTTCTGAGCGGAAGGCCAGCCTTGAGTTCGGCTCAATTGCCGAGGCGCGGCGCGCTGTCACGTTTTAGGCGTGACCGAAATCGATTACCGCGGTGCGGTAATCGATTATTGTCGGGTTGTTGCAGGGGCAGTTGTTGGAGAGTGAGCTATGAATCGAGAATTGATTTCAGTGATCGATGAGCTTGGTCGGCAAAAGGGCATCGAGAAAAGCCGAGTAATCGGGGCGATCGAAGCCGCCCTTCAAATGGCGGCGAAGAAGCGGTTCGGGCAGGCTGAGAATATTCAAGTCGAGATTGACTCCAAGACCGGTGAGATCTCCGTCGTATCAAAGAAGACCATCGTTGATGCGGTCGTTAATCCAAAAACCGAAGTCTCTCTTCAGGAAGCTCGCCAGTTCGACAGCGAGGCAGAGGTCGGCGATGAGATCGGGTCGCTCATTGAAATGAGCGATTTAGGACGGATTGCCGCACAGACTGCCAAGCAAGTCATCTTCCAGAAGGTACGGGAGGCCGAATGGGAGGCGGTTCAAAAGGAATATTCCACACGGCAAGGTGATCTGGTCAACGGCATCATTCTCGGGATGGAGCGCCGGAACTACCTGGTGGATTTGGGCAAGACCGAGGCGGTTCTACCGATTCAGGAACAAATTCCGCGGGAAACCTATCGCTGTGGTGATCGGGTGAAGGCGATGCTCTTGGAAGTGCGCCGGACTCCGAAAGATGTTCAGGTCATCTTGACGCGGAGCCATCCGCAGTTTGTCTCGAAACTCTTCGAGTTGGAAGTGCCTGAAGTACTCGAAAAAATCGTGGAAATCAAGTCCATCGTCCGGGAGCCTGGTGATCGGACTAAAATCGCCGTGACGTCCCGCGAGAAGGCGGTCGATCCGGTCGGGGCCTGTGTGGGAATCAAGGGATCGCGGGTGCAGGCGGTTGTTCGCGAACTTCGCGGAGAGAAAATCGACATCATTACCTGGACCTCCGACCCACGGGTCTTCATCGCCGAAGCGTTGAATCCGGCGAGCATTGAGAAGGTCGGCGTCGATGAGGAAAAGAAGTCGGCATTGGTGGTCGTGGCAGATTCACAGTTGTCGCTCGCGATCGGGAAGAATGGCCAGAACGTGCGGTTGGCGGCTCGCCTGACAGGCTGGAAGATTGATATCATTAGCGCGACGGAATACGAAAAAGAAAAGGCCGAACGGGATAAAGAAATCAAAGCGGCCTTGGCGGAAGAGACTGCCGCGTTGCATCAGCAAGAAGAAGCCAGAGAGCAGGAATTAAAAGCCCGGGCAGAATCGGAGTCGGATGCCGGATAAACCGGATCAAGAGGAATAGGTGTCACATTCTCATGCGTGTGTATGCATTGGCTAAGCAACTCGGGATGGAAAACCGTGATCTCATCCCTGAATTGAAGCGGATGGGGATCACCGTTGCGTCGCACAGCAGCGCGTTAGATGACGACGTGGTGCAAAAGGTTTTGGAGAAGCTCGGCCCGAAACTCAAGGCTCATGGGAAAACGACGGGTCGAACGCCAGAGGCCGAGGCTGATGCGGGTCGGGGTGAGCGGAGTAAAATTGGCATGGCGTCCTCCGATCATGCAGCGGGCACCCGGACCGGATCATCCCAGGCAGCTCCAGCGGTGGAGGAGTCTTCCAAGTCCGACAAGCGCCGCATTCTGATCAAACGGAAGAGGGCTGATGACGTTCCAGCGGAAGAGGCAGTATCTCTGCCGACCGTTGAATCCGTAAGCACAAGCGGAGCCCTTGTCGAGTCCATCACGGTGAGCTCGCCG
>DATNCR010000007.1:0-2772 GCA_035607135.1 Nitrospiraceae bacterium | reverse complement strand
TGCGCGACTATGCGCAACAGTTAGAGGCCGATCCTGACCGGCAGGTTGTCGTGGAGGACCGGCTCGATCTCCTCCAACGGCTGAAGAAAAAGTATGGAGGAACAATCGAGTCGATATTGGCGATGGGTAAAGGGGTGCAGGAGGAACTTCAACTACTGGACAATCATGAAGCGAGAACTGCCGAATTGACCGCGCGGTTGGACGAAGAGTCCCGCCGTCTCCGCACATTGGCACAGCAGTTGTCCAAGAAGCGAATCGACGCGGCTACGCGAATGACGACGCTCGTCGAAGCTGAGCTGATTGCGTTAAAAATGGAGCAGGCGATCTTTCAGGTCACGGTGGCCAGCGATGAGTCGGCAGATGGCCTTGGACCGATTGGGCGCGATCGAGTGGAGTTCCTTCTCTCAAGCAATCCGGGTGAACCACCGAGACCACTGGGCCGGGTGGCATCCGGCGGGGAACTTTCGCGTATCATGCTGGCGCTCAAGACAGTGTTGGCTGAGATGGACCAGGTTCCAGTCCTGGTATTTGACGAAATCGATACGGGAGTCGGGGGGGCGGTTGCGGCAGCGATGGGCACGAGACTACGCAAGCTCGGAGCGTTCCATCAAGTCTTTTGCATCACTCACCTTCCTCAGGTCGCCTCCCAGGCAGAACATCATCTGCTGGTAGAAAAGGGGCTGGAGGGGCAACGGACATCCACCTCTGTCAGAGTGCTCAAGGGGATCGGGCGAGAAAAGGAAATTGCCCGCATGTTGGGCGGCCTGACCATTACGAAAAAAGTGCGTGAAACGGCAGCCGAACTCATCGCAGGGGCGCAGGGGAAGCGGTCCGAGTGAGCTGATTGGTCTTGTGTATCCGATGATGTGGTGAGTCTGGTTCAACCAAAGAAACAAGACAGACCACACAAGCCGATTGAACGAAACAGGCGGCCTGGGTTCCCAGCTTCTGTTAGGAGTCTGATCGGTCGGTTGGAGTGGTTGCCATCGCCATGGCAGGGAGCGATGCCTTGCATTCCTGGACCACGCGCGCAAAGAGTTCAGTCAACTTCGGTTCGAAGTGGGTGCCGGAATACGAGAGCATCTGTTGGCAGGCGTCATCAATTGAAAGGGGCGTCCGGCCAGGAAGTTCCGCAGTCAGATGGTCGAACGTTTGGGCCAGACAGACAATGCGAGCCAATTGAGGAATTCCCTCCTCCTGAAGTCCAAATGGATAGCCTGAACCATCCCACCGTTCGTGGTGATAGGCAATGATCTGTCCCACCTCAGTCGGAAGTCCCAGCGGCAAGACGAGTTTCGCACCCTGCTCCGGGTGGTGCCGATTGCCGAAAGACTCTCCAGCCACAGCGATTTCATCGTCGGCAAATTGATAGGGCTCGGGCCCGATCTTGCCGATGTCGTGGAGGAAAGCCCCCAGCGCCAACGATTTCTGTTCAGCAAGTGTGAGATTGATGCGGTTAGCTAAAAGCGTGGCATAGAAACTCACTCGGCTGCAGTGATTGAGCAACTGGCGATCTTTGGCTTCAAGCAGGTCGGAGAGCATGGGGAGAAGGTCGGACGCGTCTTCAGTGTGGGAGCGATTATCTGACGCAGGTTTTCCGATTGCTCGATATCCCGAGAATAACTCCTTCCATGCGTGAGCACATTCTGGTTCTGATCCCCAGAGCCCCGTCGATGTTTCAATAAAATGTCTGAGGAAATCGAGCCGTTGTTTCTTTTCGAGTGTCTGGTTCACGAGGGAAAGCAGTTCTGTGATGTTGAAGGGTTTGAGCAGGTAGCCGGCAGCGCCATGCCGTATCCCTTCCATGGCGGACCTTAAGCTCCCATATCCTGTGATGATAATGACCTCAACGCCGGCGTGGTGCTGCTTGATGTCCTGAAGGAGTTCGATGCCCTGGCGATCTGGAAGCTTTTGATCGAGTGTGACGAGGTCGATCGTCTGGGAGTTCAGTACATTAATGGCTGCACTGGCTGATTCCGCGGTCTGGATATTGAAAAATGGGCGGAGAATCACTCGCAGAGCATCACGAGGTCCTGCTTCGTCGTCAATCACGAGCAGGGTCGGTTTCTTCTGAGTCAGTTCAGGAGCCATAATGACGTTCATCAGAATATTCGCTACCGTCAACTACGTATGGTCGACGCAATTTTCATTCCATTTCAGTGAGTTAGCACAGTATATCAACAGAGTGTAGGTTGATGACGACCGAGCCCCATATGTAGATTTCTCGAGCGAAACACTACGTACATCAGCAGGGAAACGTCATACTCAGTTGTGCAAAAAAGACGCAGTAGGGGCATTGTGTGCTATTCCTGCACTACGGCCTGGGGCTCGGTGCTGACTTCCTGATCCGTTCGACCGATTCCCAGTGTGTCCATACGGTATTTGAGCATCCGACGGCTAATTCCCAGCAGATTGGCGGCATGGGTTTGGACATAGTTCGTTCGCTTGAGTGCATCCAAGATAATTTCGCGCTCAAATTCCATCACGGCTTTTTCGAGCGAGAGCCGTCCAGCAAGCGTATCGTCACGGAGGGAAGAGGATCTGGTGTCGTTCTTGAGAATGGTCGGGAGATGTTCGGAGGTGATGGTCTCCGATCCCTTGGACCAAATGAATGCCTGCTCGATGATGTTTTCCATCTCGCGCACATTGCCTGGCCAGGGATAGCGGCTCAAGAGGTCGACGGCATCTTTGGCGAACTCTTGGGGCGGTCGATTGTCTTCTTCGATTCGTTTCGCGAGGAAATGTTTGGCGAGGAGGGGAACGTCTTCACCA
>DATNCR010000006.1:0-5012 GCA_035607135.1 Nitrospiraceae bacterium | reverse complement strand
AAATATCGAGATCCCGCCGATACGCTTCGATCGGCCTCGCACCCGACTGATCTCCGCATCGACGGAGAAATCTTCCCGTTGCACACGGACAAATTGGGAATCGTCACTGGCCGGGTCCATTGGTGCTCCTCCGGCAAACGGTGGCAACAGCGCAACCTCGTCGCCGTCTCGAATGTCCGTCTCCTCATGCGCAATCTCCTGATTCACCGATACCAGGACTTTCTTCTTATGGATTAACTCCCCGATCAACGGATATCCTGCATGAAGAAGCTCAAGCAAATCTTTTACTCTTCGACCATTCCCCAGTGCCACAGAGAGAGAATCTTGATTCCCTGCCAGTGACTTGGTCATGCCGAATAGTCGGATTGTCACCATGAGACTGCGTCAGCTCCTGTTGTATGTACCCGACTTCCCGCCGGACTTTGTGACCAGACAAATATCGCTGAAACTCATCCCGCGATCAATGGCTTTGCACATATCGTAGATCGTGAGTGCCGCCACAGAAACCGCCGTCATCGCTTCCATTTCCACTCCGGTCGGCCCAGTCGTCTTAGCGGTCGCCACGATGGTGATCGAACAGCGACCGCCGCGATCCGACTGAGATTCTTCTTTGAATGAGATGTCGACACTGGTGAGGAGAATCGGATGGCACATGGGAATAAGATCCGGAGTCTTCTTCGCTCCCATCACGCCGGCGACCTGCGCGACTGACAAGACATCACCCTTGGCAATCTTGCCCCGTTGAATCTTTTCAAGTGTTTCAGGCTGGAGGAAGACCGTGGCCTGAGCTGTCGCAGCCCGTTCGGTCGAGCTTTTCGTACTGATGTCAACCATACGTGCCCGCCCCGACTCATTGAAGTGCGTAAATTCTGCCATTTTGTGAGCTGAATCAGCCGGTTGTAGAAGAAAAGTAAGGTGATTATAGAAGCCGCTGGAAAGGGCAGTCAAGGGCGGGGAAGGGAGCGGCCAGGTGCCCTTCTTGCTCGCAGAACGCGCACGATAAGAATGTGCTCGTTCGATGCGCGCAGTGAAGGGCAACCTGGGCCCCTCCCTTTAAAAGAGGTAGAAGGATCGGAAGGCCCTCGCTCGGGCAAATGGTACATCTCGGCGTGCCAGTGGGTGGGCGGGTGAGAAAGTTGCGCGCAGTTGGGGATCTAACTCGGACACCCCCTCCCCTTCCCTGAGAACATGAGCATATTCTGCCGCGATGAAAATGCCACTCTAGGTGTTCAAGCGTGGAGAGACTTCGTCCAGCAGTAAGGTAAATTGTTCGCTGTCAAAGTCGTAGACCCAGATTTCGCCAGTCAAAATCGAATAGACCCAGCCATGGAGATCGACTTTGCTCTTGCGCAACTGGAGGGCAACGGAGGGATGGGTGCGCAGGTGGTCCAATTGGGCGCGCACGTTTTCTTGTGTCGTTTTGATTAATTGCTCGTTCCCTTCAAGATCGACATAGTGCTCGCGCATCAAGCGTCTGGTCGTTTCTGCCTGAGCAACCCATTCCTTGACGGCCGGCAAGTCCTGTACTTCTTCAGGGTGCAGAAGGGCTTTCATGACGCCGCAATCGGTATGGCCACAGACAATGATGTGAGGGACTTTCAATATCGCCATCGCGTACTCGATGGTCGCGGTACTGCCGCCTTGCATGGAACCATAGGGCGGGACCATGTTTCCGGCATTTCTCAGAATGAACAGCTCGCCCGGCTCGGCCTGGGTCATGAGTGTAGGATCGACGCGAGCGTCCGAACAGGTGATGAAGAGGGCTTGGGGTTCCTGTTTCTGCGAGAGACGTGTAAAAAGATCTTTCTTTCTACCAAAGACCTCGCCCCGGAATTTCAGAAATCCCCTAACAAGCTTTTCCATCGTCGCCTTTTAGCCTATCGCTCGTAACTTGAATATCTCGACCCTGAGAACCGTCATCAACACCGCGGTGATCAGCAGGCGAAAGTGTTTATACACCAGCAGAATCAAGCGAGCTAACCACTAGATCTTGACAAGATCATCCATCGTATAGGCCCTTCTGGTTACTCTGCTCGCGATTTCCGGGAACTATATTCCGCCACGGCCGTACGGTCAACACGAATGCTGCTATCGGGTCAGGACAAGCCAGCCCCATCTGTTCCTGGTTTGTGGTTTCTTGTGGGGGGTTGGCTGTCTATGGTTAGGTTCGTCCTTAATTTGTAATGCATAAGTCAAATCCAGGTCCAGTATGGCTCCGAAGGTATGTGTCTGCAGAAAACCATGATCGTAATGCAGTTGATAGGAATGTTCCGAGTCTGCCACTAGTATTTTATCTGCTCATTTCCTCGTAGAAATCCTCCTGTACGCCTGAGATTTATCCGAGTCCCTCTCCATGAGCCATGGCGGTATAAGCGCCTTGGCCGTACCTATTCGCATCAGATCGTGAACCATTCCAGAATAGAGTATGTGCGCAGGAACACTCATGCCAACAATATCGAAGCCTTCTGGAGTTTGCTCAAGCGTGACGTGGTCGGCACGTTCCATCAGGTCAGCAAAGAATATTTGCCGCTGTACCTTGCGGAGTTTCGTACCGCCACAATTACGGGAAGAATCCAGACATCTTTGCGGATGTCATTGCAGAATGCTGAGCACGCCGCAATGAACTGTGCTCAGATGAAATACAAAGCGAAGATCGTCCAACTCCGCTTGCCCATGGAGGTCTCATACCGAAGGCTAAACCCGTATCACTCTTCTCGGTGAGCTTTGAACAGGCTATTGAGGTGCTCATAAAGGCGAAGTCGAAACCACGGAAGAAAGGAAGATCCAAGAAATCAAAGAAATCAGTTTGATCCCACCTCCAATCTTCTCCTGTAGGATGCGGCTCTAACTCCTTCATGATCTTGAGCGCAAAAGCTCAGGTTTCCAGTAAAGCCCTCCGTACACCATATCGTTAACACGAAGTAGAGACATTTATTAGGGGCCAGGCCTTGTGTATCTAAATAATAGCCATCTCTTCCGTAGTGCGCATCGTCAGAATCTTTGAATATAGAAGTGTTATTAGGATCTTCAACCGTTCTGATTTCCACTTGATCGGCCGAGAGGTCGTTATTGTGTAGATCTAGGCATCTCCAATTTATTTTCTTGACTTGGAAACCATGTGCAGATCGCACACGGAAAATAAGTTTCTGAACACCAGGAGAAATGCGCAATATTTGTCCTTCAAAATCTTCCATATTATCCGCTTCATTGATATTTGTGGGGAGACTATCAATACGGGTGAACATGATATCGCCAGATTCAGAAACAGTATGTTTCCGTATCGATTGCCAAGCCAGCACTGCAATTCCTAATAGACCCAAAGCGCCCATGAACCAATCCGCTACATTTAGAGCGGACTCGCAGGCCTGACTACTAAACAGTTTCCAGCTAAAAAGACACGACATGGCAAATATCGCAAATAATAGTGCCTATTCATACTGCACTTGTCTGGAGGGTTTCAAGTAGGTCACAATTGCGTTATTGAGCAGCATGAAACGGTTGCTAAACCGTTTGTGGCGACCTAGGAAACTCAAATCTCATGGTTCGCAAAGGGTACAGATTAGGGAGCCAGCATCCTTAAAAAGCAAAAACAAATCCTCCTCTTCACTCTCTTCGCTAATCGGGGTTCAGAAACATTTTCAAGGATTGACGCAGGATGAAAGGAGATATAGGTTTGTTCCGCCGGCTGGGCAAGGTTCACTAACAAATAGCTCAAACGCTGTTCGGAATTTTTGGCTTGAGGGTGCTATTATAGGGGCCAATGAGCGAGTCAGGCCACACGCGGAAACGGAGGATTCATCATGAACATAAAAGGCTTCTGGTTGGGACTCGCTGTTGGAACCATCTTCACTTGCCTATTCGGTCAGTGGGTGTTCTCCGCATCGAGCAAGGAGACAGAGTCGCCCAGGGGCATATCCCCCGACATCGTCGCCGAGTATATACATAGTGTCGTCCAGGCGGATCGAACTTTTTACACGAGGGAGATTGTGGAACGGATGCAGAGGCGAGGCCTTGTCCACGCCTCAGAGCACTGGAAGGAGACCGGAGATCTCCCTCTACCCGCCCAATTTGTACTCGAAGCGGGGCGGCTCATAGCTCAACAACCAATTGGAGTTCGATTCCAATTGATCAGCAGTTGGCCGATAAATGGAAAGAACAGCCCAACGACAGAGTTCGAACGGACCGCGCTTACGAAGGTCCTCGGAGATAGTGGTCGTCCCTATACAGCCGTTACAACCGTGGGCGGGGCTCGCGTCTTCCAAGCACTCTATGCCGATAAAGCCGTGTCTCAGGTGTGCGCCGATTGTCACAATGGACACGTTAAAAGCCCAAAGAGGGATTTCAAGGTGGGAGACGTAATGGGTGGGATTCTTCTAACGATTCCATTTCCATAATAGGGAAGGCCAATCGAAGACGAGCGCCCGTCATCAACGCTGCGTGTGGGGTATGGACTTCCCTCGGTTTAGTGGACACCGCTGGTTGACTGAGCCGCCCCTTGTTCGAACTCCAAGGGGCTGAGATAGCGCAACGTGGAATGACGGCGGGTCCGATTATAAAATCCCTCAAGACATGCAAAGATCTCGGTGCGCGCGTCTTGCCGGGTATGATACAGACGGCCGCGCATGAGCTCGGTTTTCAGCGTGGCAAGAAACTTTCCACCACGGCGTAATCCCAGCAATTCCCGGAACGGCCCATCGAGCCCTGGATACCGCAACTGATCAGTCGGTGCTGATAGGCCACTGCGCCATCTAGTGGAGATCTGGATCTTGTATGACTATTAGTCCCTTCAATCAGCGACGGGCTTGGCGCATTTGTCTGACTCGATACAATTGGAAGCCCACTGCACAGAGAAGCTGCCATGGAAGCTTGTGTATACGTCGTGGTCCGGCAACATGAGAAACGGTAACGTAGTTTTCAGTCATTCGAGCAAAGGGAACTGGATACCAATTCAACCAGGCACCGTGGGTCACACGTTGTGGTCATTTGTCTGCAGCAAGAAATGATAGGGCGCT
>DATNCR010000005.1:0-4136 GCA_035607135.1 Nitrospiraceae bacterium | reverse complement strand
TTTTCACAGGAGAATTGGAACCGTCCCATTCAGGAAATTTCCTCGCTCATGGGCCTGCTCGAATACTACCTCTCAACGGAACGAGCGAAACTCATTGAGCAAGGTGTTCGATTACGCACAATCGGCCGACTCGACTCTCTCCCGGCCTCTGCCCTTCAGTGGGTTCGGGCCGCCGAGCAAGAAACTGCCCATCTCGACAAACTTCATCTCACAGTCGCCCTCAGCTATGGCGGCCGCGCAGAAATCGTAGACGCCGTGCGTGAACTCCTGCATGAGGCACAAGACGGAAAGCTGCAACCGGACGATGTGGATGAGTCGCGTATTCAGCAATATCTCTATACCCATGAGCTGCCCGATCCCGACCTGCTGATCCGCACCAGTGGCGAAACGCGAATCAGTAACTTTCTCCTCTGGCAACTCGCCTACACCGAGCTCTACTTCACTCCGACCCTGTGGCCCGACTTCCGTCGCCGCGAACTCTTATTGGCCTTGCTGGAATACCAGCGACGCGAACGGCGATTCGGTCGCGTCCTCAGTACCATTTCTTCATAGTGGTTGACCTCAATCTCCACATGCAGGAATATAAAACCACCGGCCAACAACAGGCTGAACCAACGCCGGTTACGGCACCCCGGTTTGATCCCCGCCGGATCTATACCATTCTGGTTCTCGCTCCACTCGTATATGCCGTGATACGCTATCTCCCCCCCCTCGCATTTTCAGGTGTCGTCGTGCTGGCGGGGGGACTTGCCCTCTTCGAATTCTACCGAATATGTTTCAGTGGCCGGAACCAGTTCTGGCTGATGGGGATCGGCCTGACGGGATTCGCCGCCCTGATTTTCGAAACGCACCAGATAGACCTCATCGGTCCAACACTCCTCGTCACACTGGTGTGTATCATTTCAGTCCCACTCTTCAGTCACTCACCCCTCGAAGAGAGCCTGAAAGATGGGGCCATGACCTTGTTTGGCGTGCTCTACCTGGGCCTCACACTCGGCATGCTTTCGATGACGAGGCTCCTGCCTGAGGGTGAATGGCTCATTTTCTTTCTCTTACTGGTAACCTGGGCCTCCGATACCGGCGCCTACTATATTGGCACACTGTACGGACGACATCGCTTAGCTCCCAGGATCAGTCCCAAAAAAACTGTCGAGGGCTTGGTCGGTGGCTTAATTGGTGCCATAATCGTCGCGTATGTCGCTCGTTGGTGGTTTCTCCCTGAATTATCAGGTCTTGACTGCCTGGTCCTGGCTATCTTATTGACCATTGCAGGTCTCTGGGGTGACCTGACCGAATCGGCCATGAAACGGAGCGTCGGCATGAAGGATTCCGGCGGGATACTGCCGGGGCATGGTGGCATGCTCGACCGTCTGGATAGTCTCTTGTTCGCCGCCCCTGCCTTCTACTACTATGTAACGTTGGCAAGCCGGCTACGAGTCACTGAGTGAAGGAGCCCCTATGAAAACTATCGTCATTCTCGGATCGACCGGGTCAATCGGCACCAACACGTTAGACATCGTGGACCGGTTCCCCGAAGAATTCAGCGTGGCGGGGCTCACCGCCGGCAGTAACGATGAAAAACTCGAAGAGCAAATCCGCCGGTATAAGCCTCGCGTGGTGGCCCTATCGGATGCCGCCGCTGCGGCCAGGATCCGGCAACGCTGCCAGGGTCTGTCCGTCGAAATTTTGGCTGGGGAAGAGGGCTTGATTCAGGTCGCTTCTGCGCCAGACGCGGAACTTGTCATCTCCGCCATCGTCGGTGGAGCCGGTCTCGTGCCCACCCTCGCGGCGATCCGAAGCGGAAAGCAAATCGCCCTGGCCAACAAAGAGCCGATGGTCATGGCAGGGAAACTGATGCAGGACGAAGCGCAACGGCATGGTGTTCGTATCTTCCCGGTCGACAGCGAACATAGTGCCATCTTCCAGTCGTTAGAAGGCCATCGCAAAGAAGATGTCCGCCGCCTGATCTTAACTGCATCCGGAGGGGCTCTCTGGACCCTGGGGCGGGAGGAACTGCAAGAGGTCACCCCCGAACGGGCGCTCCAACATCCCAACTGGAAAATGGGCGCCAAGATCACGATCGATTCTGCTACCCTTATGAACAAAGGTCTTGAGGTCGTTGAAGCCCGGTGGCTCTTCGATATCCCGGAAACCCAAATCGAGGTCATGATCCATCGGGAAAGCATCATTCACTCTCTGGTAGAATATGAAGACCGTTCAATGATTGCGCAATTGGGATTGCCGGATATGCGAACACCTATCTCCTATGCCATGCGATATCCGGGCCGCCTGCCGCTGGACCTTCCTTCGTTGGATCTAACGGAGATCGCGAAGTTGACGTTCTGCAAACCGGATCACGACCGGTTCCCCTGCTTGGGTCTCGGCTATGAATCTCTGCGGATCGGCGGTACGATGCCAGCGACGATGAACGCGGCGAATGAAATCGCGGTCGAGGCATTCTTGAACGGGGGGATCCGATTCACCGATATTGCGGAGATCATTCGCAGTACAATGGACGTCCACACCACGAAAGAGATTGAGACGGTGGAAGACGCGCTGGAGGCGGATCACTGGGCGCGAGAAAAAGCAGAATCGTTGGTCGTGGCCTTGGCACGCTAGGTCTGCACGAAGGAGAATACACTGTGTTCATGGCACTTACCTGGTCACCCGATACCATCTGGTTACTATTGCAGAAGGCGTGGTGGTTCCTGGTCGTTCTGGGCGTGTTAGTCGCATTCCATGAACTTGGTCATTTCTTGGCTGCTCGCTGGGTCGGCGTCAAGGTTCTCAAGTTTTCGCTCGGATTTGGACCGAAACTCTTCGGCCGCACAATGGGCGACACAGAATATCTCCTCTCGGCCATTCCACTTGGCGGCTATGTGAAACTGTACGGCGAAGATGAAGCCGAGGCCACCACACAGGAGGATCGTGCACGTTCGTTTGCACACAAGGGATTGTGGGGCAAAGTCCTGATTGTTGCCGCCGGACCTGGGTTTAATTTCATCCTGGCGTATTTTATTTTTGCCGGATGGCTCGCGACCGGAGCGCCGCTGTTTGTCCCCACGTTCCAGGATCTGACCCCCGATATCGAAGCGATGGTCCCCGGCTCTCCTGCTGATACCGCAGGCATTCAGATCGGAGATCGTATCAGCCGAGTCAACGGGCACGACATTTCCACTCGAACAGAACTATTCGACGCCGTGGCGAAAAGTAATGGGCAGGCGCTGACACTTGAGGTTAAGCGAGGCGAACAGATCAAAATAGTGACCGTCACGCCCACCACCGCCCCCGGATCACAGACCTCTGCACAAGAGCCAGGGTACTATCTGGGCGTCGAAGAAACACCCCCTCTTGTGACGTCAGTCATGCAGAGCTCTCCGGCGGCGAAAGCCGGGCTTCAAGCCGGGGACCATGTGATCAGCATTGAAGGCCAGAGGATCCACACGTGGTCCCAAATGACTGGTATCGTGAAAGAAAGCCCCGATCGCCAGTTACAGGTAGAGGTCTTACGGGAAGGGCGCCGAGTGTCGCTGACCGTGACACCCGCTGTTGAGAAGGCGATGGTCAACGGACAGTCCGTCGAAGTCGGCAAGATCGGAATTTCAGGACCAGGCCGTTCGATCATGCGCTCCAGCACCCCTCTCCTGTCGCTCTATGACGGCTTAGGAGCCACATGGGGCTGGACCGAACTGACCGCAATTGGCCTCTATAAGATGGTTGTGGGAGACATTTCCAGTAAAAATATCGGTGGCCCACTCACCATCGCCAACATTTCCGGAGAAGCCGCTGCGCAGGGAGCCTCGAGTGTAGTCTTTCTCATCGCGATTCTGAGCATTAATTTGGGAGTCCTCAACTTGCTCCCTATTCCCATTCTTGACGGCGGCCATCTGCTATTTTTTCTGATTGAGGGGATCCTCCGGAAACCTCTCGGCGAACGGCAAAGAGAAATCGCACAACAGGCCGGCCTCGTGCTATTAGTGGGCGTCATGATCTTTGCATTTTGGAATGACCTTGAACGGATCTTCTTACGCTAGCAGGATGCTGAACAAGCCCACTTTTTCATCCGCCCACCCCCGGCTCGCCAAACCGCGCCGTTTCTCACGCTTCACTCATGGCTCATCAACATTCTTCTCGCA
>DATNCR010000004.1:0-18077 GCA_035607135.1 Nitrospiraceae bacterium | reverse complement strand
CCGCGATCTCTTCGAGCAGGGGAAAAAGCATGCTCCCTGTATTATTTTTATCGACGAAATTGATGCGGTTGGGCGGCTTCGTGGCGCAGGGTTGGGTGGAGGTCATGACGAGCGTGAACAGACCCTCAATCAATTGCTCGTTGAGATGGATGGATTTGATACGACGGAGGGTGTGATCTTGGTCGCTGCGACGAACCGTCCGGATGTCCTCGACCCCGCGTTGCTCAGACCAGGGCGTTTCGATCGGCAGGTTGTAGTCAATCGACCGGATTTACGTGGCCGTACCGAAATTCTCAAGGTGCATTCGAAGAAAGTTCCAATTGCGGCGGATGTGGAACTGGAAAAAATCGCGCGCGGCACACCGGGATTTTCAGGTGCCGACCTGGAAAATTTGGTCAACGAAGCCGCGCTCTGGGCCGCGAGACTTAACAAGAAAGAAGTCGCATTCGTCGATTTCGAGATGGCCAAAGACAAGGTGTTGATGGGGGCTGAACGGAAGAGTCTGATTTTGAGCGACGAGGAAAAGCGGACGACGGCCTATCACGAAGCCGGGCATGCGCTGATCGCCAAGTTGATTCCTGGAACGGATCCCGTCCACAAAGTAACCATTATTCCTCGAGGCCGAGCCTTGGGTCTGACAATGCAACTCCCCACCGATGACCGGCACGGCTACTCGAAAGTGTATCTGTACAATCAGCTCGCGATTCTCATGGGAGGCCGTGTTGCGGAAGAGCTGGTCTTGAAGGATATGACAACCGGAGCCGGGAATGATCTTGAGCGAGCGACGGATCTTGCACGGAAGATGGTCTGTGAATGGGGTATGAGTGAAAAGATGGGCCCTCTGACATTTGGCAAACAAAACGAACAGGTTTTTCTTGGACGTGAGCTCGGGAGCCAGCGTGACTTCAGCGATCAAATCGCTATGGAGATCGACGAGGAAGTCAAACGGCTTGTGATGGAGAATTATGAGCGGGCGAAAAGGCTGCTCACGGAAAATATGGCCACTCTCAAGAGATTGGCCGAAGCCCTCTTGGAAAAAGAAGTGCTCGATTCAGCTGATATTGACAACATCCTCATGCAGCCAACATCCCAAGCAGTTCCTGCCTAAATTCTCCGTCGCTGATCCTGGGACACCATTTCAGGGCATGGGAGTCCCAGGCAGTACAACTGAAAAATAATAGGCGAGAAGGAAGTCTTTCTCGCGCGATGTTTTGTTGTGGCGTGCACTCCACAGGCCCAATAATAGATAGCGACCTTGGGTTAAGTTTCGGCTCTCCATGGTATGGAGGCACCATCTTTTCATGCTAGAACCGAAACTATTGCCACGACAGGCAAAAGATCGAATGATCGAAATCCACGCGAAGCCACTCATTATGGGCGTCGTGAATGTGACGCCGGATTCATTCTTCGACGGGGGTCGTTATGTGGATGCGGCGGCGGCGGTGGCCCATGCCGTCCGGTTGGTGGAAGAAGGGGCTGATCTGCTGGATATCGGGGCAGAGTCAACACGTCCTGGTGCTGACGTCGTGAACGAAGCAGAAGAGTGTCGTCGTGCGATTCCCGTGGTGACCGCAGTTGCAAAAGCCGTCACTGTTCCAATCTCGATCGATACCTCCAAGGCCGCCGTTGCCCGCGAGGCACTCGACGCAGGGGCGATTCTTGTGAATGATGTCACGGCGTTACGAGGCGATCCCGCCATGGTCGATGTGGTCGCTCGAACTGGAGCCGGCATCGTCTTGATGCATATGAATGGTACGCCTCGTACGATGCAACAGGCCCCCTACTATAATGACGTGGTCGGCGAGATTTCAGATTTCTTTGAAGAACGAATCAGGTTTGCGATGGCACATGGGATTGTACGAAGACAAATCATTCTTGATCCGGGTATTGGGTTTGGTAAGCTGCTGGTGCATAATCTTACGCTGTTAGCGCAATTGCGCTATTTCCTGCAGTTTGAGTGTCCATTGCTAATTGGAGTCTCGCACAAGGGGTTCCTTGGGCAGCTTGTCGACCGTCCGGTGCAGGAGCGCCAGTGGGCGACAGCGGCGGCGGTGGCGATGGCAGTCGACCGTGGCGCTGGAATCCTTCGTGTCCATGACGTGGAGGGCATGAAGGATGTCGTGCAGGTGGCAGCCGCGATTAGCAAGCAGACGATCGAATCTATGAAGGTGCACCATGCGTAAATTATTCGGTACAGATGGGGTCCGAGGGGTCGCCAACCTCGATCCGATGACCAGCGAAATGGCGATGCAGCTGGGCAGAGCCGCAGCACATTTGTTTATGCGCCGATCCGGACGCCATCAGATCGTCATCGGTAAGGACACCCGCATTTCCGGCTATATGTTGGAGTCGGCATTGACCTCAGGGATTTGCTCGATGGGTGTCGATGTGTTGCTGGTTGGTCCGATGCCAACGCCGGCGATTGCCTTCCTGACGAGGAGCCTCCGTGCCGATGCAGGGGTGATGATCTCTGCCTCGCACAATCCTTACCAGGATAACGGCATCAAGTTTTTCTCCAACGACGGGTTCAAGCTGCCCGATGAAATGGAATCTCGCATTGAGGAACTCATTGTTTCAAACGAGATTGCCCATCTGCGGCCGACGGCTGACGCCATTGGGAAGGCCTATCGAATTGATGATGCCGAGGGTCGTTACATCGAGTTCGTCAAGCGCTCTCTTCCTAAGGAGCTGGATTTTCAAGGCATCAAGATGGTGGTCGATTGTGCCAATGGCGCTGCCTATAAGGTTGCGCCAACCGTGCTGCGCGAACTCGGAGCGAAGGTCGACGTGATCGGTAATAAGCCTGACGGGATGAATATCAATTCAGGCTGTGGGGCGGTCCATCCCGAGCTGCTACAGAAGGCGGTCCGAGAACAGGGGGCTCATCTCGGATTGGCTTTGGACGGGGATGCAGATAGGGCCATTTTCGTCTGCGAACAGGGACAGGTCGTGAACGGCGATCATATTATGGCGATGTTGGCACTCGACCTTCATCGCCAGGGGCAATTGGCGAAACAGACGGTGGTAGGGACTGTCATGAGTAACTTCGGACTGGAACTTGCGATGACCGGAGCGGGTATCGTCCTCGTCCGGACTGCCGTGGGTGACAGATATTTGCTCGAACGGATGTCGGCCGAGGGCTATAACTTCGGAGGAGAGCAGTCTGGCCATTTTATTTTCCTTGACCACAATACGACCGGTGATGGCTTGATTTCGGCCTTACAAGTCATGTCACTGATGAAACGTACGGAGAAGCCGTTGTCCGAGCTGGCTCACGCCATGACCGCGGTTCCGCAAGTACTACTCAACGTGAACGTGACCAAGAAGCCGGATCTTGACAGGGTCCCCGAACTGCAACGCGCGATTCGTGAAAGTGAACGGCGCCTTAACGGCTGCGGTCGCGTGGTGGTGCGCTACTCTGGGACCGAATCGCTTCTGCGGGTGATGGTCGAGGGTGAGTGTGATGACACGATTCGTGAAGTAGCCGATCATCTTGTCCACGTCGTCAAAACTCATTTGGGTTAGGATTGTCGCCCTCCGTTGAGGGAGGCTCATGCTGCCGTCCCTCACCGTCTCCTTCATCGTCGGGCTCCTCGTCGGATCACAGATTCCCTATTTCCCCTTGTCTGCTTCATTCTTCCTCTTCCTCTCTGCGCTCGGCGCCTTCATCCTCGAACGACTCAATCGGTTCTCCGTCCGACAGGCGTCTTGGCTCTATGGAGTACTCTTGGTGGGAGTTGTCTATTGGAGTGTAGCCGTCAATTTGACTGCTCATGACCCGATGATCGAGCAGTCGTTCGATGCGGTGATCGACGTGACCGGTCGTATCGTGGCACCGGTGCAACCAGCACCAGACCGACTGGTCATGGTCATCAGGTCGGACAATCCGGTTCCCGCGTCAGGACCATCCAGACATATTCGGTTGACCTGGCGCACACCGGATCGAATGTTCTTCCAAGGCGATCGGGTCGCCTTTCGGGCAATGTTGCGCAGTCCGAGCGGGTCATTGAATCCTGATGGATTCGACTATGCGGTCTACCTTGAACGGCAAGGAATCGATGCGATCGCTACGGTAACCGGATTCGAGGCAGTGCAGTTTCTTGAGTCTGGACGCACGAATGCCTGGTGGACGATCTGGAATCAATTTGATCGGTGGAGGAGCAGTATCCGTCTTGCTGCGCTGCAAACTCTTCCCCAGCCTGCGTTGGGACTCTATGTGGGCATCATCATCGGAGATCGAGGATATTTGGATCCAGATTTGCGTGATCAATTTATGGCGACGGGGACGGTGCATCTCCTTTCTATTTCAGGGAGCCACTTGGGTCTCGTCGCACTGCTCATCTTCGCGGTCGTCAGATGGGTCATGATTGTATTGCCGGCGGACTGGCTTCTTGCGATGACACGGAGAGTCACGCCGACTCGTATTGCCGCTGTCTGCACGTTCGTTCCTGTCGCAGGCTATGCCTTTCTGGCCGGAGCAGAACTGGCTACCATGCGGTCGTTGCTGATGGTAACCGTGGGTCTGAGTGCGATTTGGCTGGGCCAGGAGCGCCGGCTCTTTCATGCCCTCTCTGCTGCTGCCATGGCAATTTTGCTGCATGATCCTCAGGCGCTGTTTGATATCTCCTTTCAGCTGTCCTTTTTGTCCGTCTTTGCCTTAGCGGGGTGGCTCTCCTGGCCGGCCACACACGAACGACAGACACTGCTGGATGAGTCGTCGTTACTGAAATCCTGCGCCCGGTGGGGGCGAGACGCGATAGTGATGAGTGGGGTCATCACCGTGGTGACGCTTCCTCTTGTTGCATACTATTTCAATCAATTGCCCTGGCTCGGTCTCCTTGCCAACCTCGTAGCGGTTCCTGTGATGGGGATTCTGCTGGTTCCGATAGGACTTGGTGCCGCGGTCTGGCAGATCATAGTCGGTGGAATCCTGTTGCCCTTGGCCTCGCTGAATCAGTGGTTTCTCGAACACTTTGTGGCTGCGGTCCGTTTGGTATCGATGCTACCGGGAGTGGAATGGCATGTGGCGGCCCCTTCGGCTCTCACCATGGTGATGTTTTATAGTTGTCTTGCACTGCTGTGGTGGCGAGTGGGCGGTACGGCATTCCGGTCGGCAGTAGGCGCGGGAGTCCTCTTACTATTACTGTGGTGGGCCTGGTCCCCACGAATTTTTCTCGATGGAGATCACTTCCGAGTCACGTTCCTGGATGTTGGGCAAGGCGACAGCGCGGTTGTTGAGCTGCCTGATGGACAGGTGGTGTTGATCGACGGAGGGGCGACGTATGAGCGATTCGACATGGGGCGTGGGGTGGTAGCTCCATTTCTCTGGAATCGGGGAATCCGCATCATTGACCAGGTGATTGGCACACACCCTCAGCTTGATCATGTCGGAGGCCTTGCCTGGGTGATCCGCCACTTTATCGTGAAACATTATTGGGGATCTGGAGAAACACGCGAAGAAGTGTTCTATCGACGATTGCAGCACTCATTGGCTACACAAGGATTACAAGAAGGGGTGGCTAGAGAAGGGCAGGAAATTGTCTCATCCGGTCCCTGTCGGATGGTGGTTCTCAACCCACCAGCTGGCGAGCATCTTGATGTCTCGCTCCACGACAGCACGATGAACGGGCATGAGTTGAATAATCACTCAGTGGTGACGCGTCTGACATGTGGGACTCATACGATGCTCTTTGCTGCGGATGTCGAACGGGACGGCTTGTCGCGGATGACGCATTCGACGTCTCAGGGTTCGATCGAGGTACTGAAAGTTCCTCATCACGGAGCGGTGAGTTCATTGAATCGTGATTGGTTGGCATCCGTGCATCCTCAGTACGCCGTATTTTCGGCTGGCCGCCATAATCCTTACAAGCATCCAGCCACGGTTGTTCTTGATGCATATGTGTCGGAAGGGAGTACGCTGTTACGAACCGACCGGGACGGCGGGGTCTGGTTTACTGGCGGGGTCGCCGACACTTCGTTCCATGTATATCGAGCGAGAGACTTGGTGTGGCAGCCAACAAGTCGAGCCTCGTGCCTGTGGGCCTGTGAACAGGCAAATTGGGATCGAGTTGTGAAACTATGGCGGGACCGTTATTGACCATCGTTTTGGGCCATACCATATGGATCTTTGGCACAGGACCACCAACGCTCATTCTTTGGTCAGTTTCCTACGCATGAGAGAGTGCACATTTCACGTCTTGGTTAGGCGATTTTCGTCTCTGCGTTTATCCCCAGTGAAAGCTTCATAGCATAAGACCTCAACTTCGTTCATCTTTCATCACTTGCTAGCAAGGCATAGCATGTGCATTCACTCGTGCCGGAGAGCATGTGCGTACCATATTTTAAGGGAGCTAAGGCATGCCAAATCTCGTACGAATTGTGATTCAGTTACCCCGCGATCTCAAAACCCAGCTCGATAACCTGAAGCAGCAGGGATACACGACGAGTGGCTTCATCAGAGCTATGTTAGAGCGGGAGTTTGCCAAGATGGAGGAGAAACCTGTCGTACCCATTTCCAGTGGGAAACGAGTCAATAGCCGGTAGCTGGTTCTGATGCGCCAGAGGGTGGAAGAGGGCCGAGGGAGCTGTGACGAGGTTAAGTGATCTTATTCGAGGACAGTCGAGTCAGGACGCCATGAGTCCTGATGCAAAAGGTCTCGCCTGTTCCTTTGGGAAGACTGGTCTCTTCATCCCACCTTCCGCCACCTCACTGCCTGCGGCTGAGCCCGATTGGTATCAACATGCCTGTCATGCGCTTCAGGGAATCAAGCGTGCAGTTCAGACGAGCCAGCCTTGGACGCTCGACGAATTAACCTTGATCGCATCTGGTGTCGTAGCCTCTCTTCGAGTCAATGACAAACTGGTTCAGGCGGCTCTCCAACACAATGACGGGGACTATCTTATCAATAATGCCGTGAACGTTGCGGTCGTGAGTGTGAAGATTGCCGAAGCGCTAGGCTACGAGTCGGCAAAGCTCGAACAGGTGGCGTTAGCCGGTTTGCTGCACGATCTCGGTATGTTCATCTTACCGGATGCGCTGGTCTACAAGGTCGGAACGTTAACGGACGAAGACCTTCAGCATGTGAGGGAGCATCCCCAGCATGGAGCCCGTTTATTCAAAGAAGTGGGAGACGCCTACCCATGGGTGGAGAAGGTGATCCTCCAGGAACATGAGCGACGAGATGGAAGCGGCTATCCTCACCAACTAGTTGGCGATCACATCGATGAGATGGCATTCATCATTGGGCTGGCAGATGTCTTCGAGGCCATGGTGAGTACACGGCCCTATCGACGAGGCCTGTCACCTCATCGGGCGATCTACACGCTTCTCGCAAACGGCAAAACGGTGTTTCCCTATCATCTCTTAAAGGCGTTGGTCGACCAACTTTCGATCTATCCGTTAGGCACGACTGTTCGTCTGAACACCGGAGAAACCGGGGTCGTATCTCAGTTGAATCGGCAGTACCCGTTGCGTCCAATCTTGCAAGTCTCGCAACAGGCTGCATCAGCACACGCATCGGCATCGAAGACGGTGGATTTGCGAGCCGAGACCTCTCTGCACATTGTGGAAGTGGTGCCCATCGGTTGATCTGCAATAGGAGCATAGGAGATACGGCCGTGCGACAGCTCATACCTCGATATCTCATCGGTCTTCTGGGTGCTGGTGCGATTTTCGCTGGAGGGTTTCTTGGGTGCCACAACCCGGCAAGCTCGTCCTTGCCGCCGTCGGCAATCAGTCCTCCTGGAACGGCGGTCCCACCGTTGCCCAAGGGAGATGTCTATGCCGATGAAACCGTCCCGACCTCGGAAACACCTATCCAAACCGGTGACACGCTTGAGGTGGTGATCCGGCGCGGTGCCGGCGAGGAGAAATTCACCAATGCTGTGCGTGAGAATGGAAAGATTTCTGTCGGCTTTATGGAGGTGGATGTCGGGGGTGTCACTGCGGCGGTAGCGGAAGCCCGTGTCCAGGAAGCCGCGGTACCCTACATGCGTCAGCCAAGTGTACAGGTGTTGCTCAAAAAGAAAGTGCTGAAGGTCAAGCGCGTGTTCGTGTTTGGGGATGTGAAGAAACCTGGGATGGTTCCCATGCAGAGACATATGACGGTCCTGCAAGCCATTGCCGCCGCAGACATGTATCAGGAAACGGCATTGATGGAGGAAATCCGGGTCATTCGAGGCGGAGACCTCGCAAAGCCACACATCCTCATGGCCGATCTCGCGCGCGCGTTTACCTATGGCGATATGACGAGGAACATTTCGCTGGAGGAAAACGACATTGTGTTCGTACCGCGCGAACATATGGGTGATGCCTCCGAAGCCGGGAAAATCATAATGCCGATCATTACGTCTGGAATTGCACCCTTCTATCCAGTATTTCTTCTCAACGCGATAACAACAACGAAGTGATAGAGCGATGATCGTCACGATCGAGACAAGACAAGGACACTGAGATCCTATGGCCCAATACGAACTCAATGTCATCGACTACTGGCTGATCATCAAGAAGCGGAAGTATCTGATTCTGCTGGCAGCTAGCCTCGTGGTGTCGTTCACATTCCTCTTTTCAGAACTGTTCAAGCCGAACCCGCTGTATGAAGCGTCTGCCCTCGTGAAGTTCGACCGAGCGAGCACCGTGGCCCAGCAGTTGATCGAGACCATGTCCTTTTCCAACGCCAACGATCTCAACTCCCAAACTGAGTTTATCCGGGGGTTCCCTGTGATGGAGCGCGTGGCGGTGGAATTAGGTCGCGTATCGGCAGAGGTGTCGCCGGAAGACAAGCGATCGGCCACCTATCTGAACACCGTGTATAACCTCGGTCAGGAAATCAGAACGCAGCGGGAAGGGGATACGAACATTATTCGTATCACGGCTATCACGGATCAACCGGAAATGGCAGAGAAGACGGCCAATTCAGTGGCCAATGCCTATCGTCTGGAAAATATCATGACCCGGAATCGTCTGGTCATGGAGTCACGACGGTTTGTCGAGGAACAGCTGGCCGGGCTTGAAAAACAGTTGAACGATGCGGAAGACGCGCTACGGGCCTTTAGGGAACGGGAAGGACAGGTCTTCTTGACCGATGAGGCGCGCGCCGCGCTGGAGACATTTACCAAGCTGGAAGAGCAGGTCAACGACGTCGCGCGAAAGCGGGCAGAGGGGGAACGGCAGATCTCCGTGCTCAATCGAACTGAAGCGGTGCTGGGGAACCAAACCGGTCGGATCTTCACAGAAGAACTGAATGCGTTGCTCACGATTCTCAATCAGCGCCTTCTCGATCTCCTCCAGGAACGCAATACCCTTCTGATCAACTACACAACCGATCACCCGCAAGTTCTGGAGCAGCAGAAGAAGATCGATAATGTCAGGGCCGAGATGGTTCTTGAACTCCGAGCCAAGCTCAAGACCATGCAAGACCGGGAAGCAACGCTTCTGGATCAGCGGGATCGCTACCGAAATCGCTATTTACAGTTCCCGCGCGCGGCGATTGAAATGAGCCGCCTTGAGCGTGAAGTAAAAGTGAACGGCGATCTCCTGGCGACACTCAAGAGCAAGCATCAAGAACTACAGATCAAGAGTGCCGAGCGTATTGAAGAGGTGACGATTATTGCGCCAGCCATCATGCCCCGTGGACCGATCAATTCCCCTAATACGGGGCTCAATCTCATGGTTGGCTCTCTCATGGGCGTCTTTCTGGGGATTGTCTTGGCTTTTGCGCGCGAATCATTCGACACCTCGATCGGTACCATTGAGGGAGTCGAGGAATTTCTCAAAGTGCCGGTTCTTGGCGTCATCCCGCAGTTCGACAGTAAAGAAATGGAAGAAGCCGCCCGCGCAGCGCTTCCAGCCCACGCCTCAGCGTCGGCTGTGGAAAACTTCTCGAAACTCATTTGCCTGATCGATCCGAAGTCTCCCCTGTCCGAGAGTCTGCGGTCCCTGCGGACGAATATTCAATTCGCCAGCATGGATCGGAAGGTCAAATCCATCCTCTTTACCAGCGCAGGTCTTGGCGAAGGCAAGAGCACTTGTGTGACCAATCTGGCGATTACCCTCGCCCAGGAGGGACAACGAGTGTTACTGGTCGATGCTGACCTGCGAAGGCCGATTGTGCATCAGCGGTTGGGCCTCGAACGGGTTCCGGGCCTGTCAGATGCTCTGGTGGGCAGTACTCTCTGGCGCAGCCACGTGCGGTCCGCCACGGATCTGATGCTCGGGCCGATGGGAGCGGATCGGGTGATGAGCACACCGGGGTTGGACAACCTGCATATTCTGACCAGCGGGTCGGAGGTAGGCAACCCGAACGAGTTCCTCAACATGGCGAAGATCAAGACATTCGTCAATGAAATGAATGAGGAATATGACCTCGTGCTCTTTGATTCTCCTCCCATTCTCCCGGTTACGGATGCGGTAGCGTTCAGCTCACGCGTCGACGGGACGATCCTGGTGTATCAAGTCGGCCGGATCGGTCGGAATGCCCTCAAACGGGCCAAGTTCCTCCTAGACCATGCGCAGGCCAATGTCATGGGCATTGTCTTGACGAACGTGAAGTCCGAGGTCGCATCAGACTCCGGTGTCTACCGATACGAATATCGCTGACGCGCCAGTAGGAGCCGACACCCTATGCATGCGTCGATGGTGAAACCGCAAGATGCCGTCATCGTCTCGGTGCTGGCCGCTGTGCTGGCACTTGGTCTCACGATGACGACCCCGATGGTCGGCATACAAGTGGTGTTCGGGTTTCTCATTGTCATGGTGGCGTTCACGTCGGTTCCCGCCTCGCTCTTCCTCCTGATCGGTTCCATGTTGCTCTCTCCGGAAATCGCGATTGGACGAGTGGATGGGAGAGGCGTGGGTATGCGGGACCTCTCGTTGCGCGTGGACGATCTCTTGCTCGTGATCATCGGGTTCAGTTGGCTCGTCAAGACGATCATCTATCGCGACCTCGCCCTCATTCGCGAGACCCCGATCAATCGCCCCATCGTCTATTACATGTTGGTCTGTGTGCTCGCGACGCTGATCGGCGTCATCGCCGGGCGTGTTCGTCCGCTCACAGGATTCTTTTTTATTTTGAAATATTTCGAATACTTCTTTGTGTTTTTCATGGTCGTCAATCATGTGTCGACCAAACGGCAGGTTGTCAGTCTGGTGACGGCATTGCTGGCGATCTGCTTCGTGATCAGTGTCTATGCGATCGTTCAGATTCCAAGCGGTCAACGGGCGAGCGCGCCGTTTGAAGGAGAGAGTGGCGAACCCAATACGCTCGGCGGATACCTGGTGTTTATCATGGCCATCGTCATGGGCCTCTTTCTGCACTTGAAGTCCGGACCGATACGAGTGCTGCTCGGACTTCTCATGGGATTCATCAGTCTGGCTCTCATGGCCACGCTCTCCCGTTCATCCTATCTGGCTGCCGGGGTGTTGATGCTGGCTGTCGCCGCGACGCAATGGCGGCGACCCGGTGTCCTCGCGCTCATACTACTGCTCGGGGTGATGCTACCCTTTGCGGCGCCTGACAATGTCAAGAATCGGGTCAAGGAGACATTCTTCGGACGTCAATATGGCGGCGAAATCAAAGTGGGACGCGTCGGGTTGGACCTCTCCACAACAGAGCGGTTGCGTTCCTGGCAGTATGTGCTGAAAGATTGGCTTCACAGCCCTGTGCTCGGCCGCGGGGTGACGGGCTATGCCTGGGCGGACGCCCAATACGTCAAAATCCTCGGCGAAACAGGTCTGGCCGGCCTCGTGGCATTTATCTTCTTGATCTTTCGCTTGTGGCGGCGCGCACGAGAGACCTTTCTGGCCGAACAGGATCCCTTCTGTAAGGGATTGGCCCATGGATTGCTGCTTGGCATGGTCGCCATGCTCGCCCATGGTATCGGAGCCAACACGTTCATTATCATTCGCATCATGGAGCCCTTTTGGTTGTGTGCTGGGCTTGTCATGATTTTGCCGCGTCTGACATCGGAGCAGAAGGATCCTGCCCCTCAGCGAGCACTCGTATGAGGTGGTTCCTCTTTTGTTATTGGTATGAACCGGATGCGCCATCCGATCCCGTAGGACTCGTTCGTCTCTGGACCTTGGCGCGCCAGCTTGTCGAACGGGGCGACAGTGTCATAGTCCTCCCTCCTCGGTATCGATCTGCGCTGCTCCAGCGGGGCTTTTCGACTGCGCCGATTCCGCTCCTTCCGTGGCCGGTGCTGCGTCAGATGTCCTATGCGGTGCTCTCCAGTCTTGTCGGGCTCACACGAGCCTGGCGGTCGAAACCGGAAGTCGTCTATTACCGGTGGATGGACAGTCCGCATCCGTTGTTATTTGCAAGATTGGTCGGAGCGCAGTGCGTCTGTGAAGTGAACGGGGAGCCGGTGCCCGATTGGTCAGAGACCGATCGCAGGCTTAAACGAAGACTCAAACACTGGTTGGCATCGTGGGCCCTCAGCCGCTGCGATCGCGTGGTTGTTCTGACAGATGGATTACGAGATCTCGTCGTCCGCCGTTATCGTGTTGCGGCTGATCGCGTGGCCGTGCTGCCGAGTGGAACCGATACAGGCTTGTTTGTCCCTCAGGATCTCGCGGCCTGCCGGCGTCGAATCGGAGTGGGCCTGGAGCGAGACTACATCGGTTTTGTCGGGAGTTTCTACCGCTATCAAGGGTTGCAATGTTTATTGGATGCCATGGCCATCATCACTCGCACGATGCCATCTGTGCACCTGCTCTTGGTTGGCGACGGAGAAGCTTCTGTGGAATTGAAACACCAGGCGGATCGTCTGGGACTGAATCCCTGTATTAGCTGGGCCGGCAGGATTCCGTATCAGGAGGTTCCGACGTGGATCGGTGCCATGACAGTCTGCGTCGCTCCGTTCCGAGGGGACCGTGGCGAAACGTCTCCGGTCAAAATCTATGATTACCTTGCCTGCGGAAAACCCGTGATCGCGAGTGCGATCCCCTCCGTCTCCGCAACGTTTGTTCAAGGGACCGGAGTCTCTTTCGTTCCCCCGGACGATCCGTCCGCACTCGCTCAGGCGCTGCTGGCGCTGTTGAACGATCCGGACCGTCAGGCTCGAATGGCAGCCGTCGGGCGTCGCTATGTTGAACAACGGTTTAGTTGGAGACACATCACAGATCGCTTGAGAGAATGGGTTGTTACCGAAAAGGCATCGATACACCATGCGCATTCTCGTGTTCTGTGATGAAGACTTGGGTGTTGCGGCTGGCGGAGCGCGGCAGGTGTTGGAGTTTGCCCAAGCCCTTTCCCAACGTTCCCATACCATCCGGATCGTGGCTCCCCAGCCTGCACAAGGACGACAGCTGGCGGAGGAGTTTGCCTCGCTGTCGTTCCGTGCCATCTCAGTCTGGCGGATGCCTGGTCTTCGGCCCTTCTCATTTCTGATTGCTTCCTGGCATGTCTTAAGGCAGGAACTGGCGGCGTGGCGGCCGGACGTTCTGCTGTGGTTCGATTCGCCAGGGCAGATCGCCCCGCTGCTGGCCCTGTCCGATCATGCTTGTGCGACGGTGCTTTTTGTCAATGGTCTGCCGGAGGAAGAGGTGCAGGGGATCTGGCGGCTCCCATTTGTACGATGGGTACTTCGCGCTGCGTTGAAGAAGGCTGCGTGCCGAGTGCAGGCGGTGGTGAGCATCTGCCGCGAGATTGTGGCGCAGATGGAAAATGCCTGGGGTATTCCACCGGAGAGTTGTCATGTGATTCGCAATGGAGTCGACGAGAATCGCTTTCATCCTCAACCGCATGAGGCGGCGAGAACAGCCCTCGGACTTCCTATCGAGGGTCCCTACATCGGATTTGTCGGCGGATTCTTTCCCTGGCATGGGTTGGAAACGTTGATCGAAGCCGTGCCTTTCGTGCATGCCAAGGTCCCCTCCGCCACATTTTTGCTGGTAGGAGAAGGGCAAACGAAATTCGCGCTCGAACAGTTGGTTCAGCAACAAGGATTGGCAGAGAGGGTCCGCTTTGTCGGTCGGGCCGATTGGGCCCGGGTCCCGACATGGATTGCGGCCTGCGATGTGTGTGTGGTGTTAAATCGGCAAACTCGATCCTACCCTGGTGATTCCATGAAATTGTGGGAATATCTGTCGTGTGGCCGCCCCGTCGTCACGACCATCGGGCCGGGATACGGGGAAACAGTGGAGGCCATCGGCTGTGGGCTTGCAGCAAAACCAGGCCATGCATCGGATGTGGCCCGGCAATTGATCCGTCTTCTTGAAGATCCTGATGAACGGATGAAAATGGGCGAACGAGGACGGATGGCGGTCATCCAGGCCCACACCTGGGATGCCCGAGCCAAAGACCTGGAACAGGTGTGCAGCGCGGCGCGTGCCGCGAGGCAACGGACAACATGATCACCAGTCGAGACATGGTCATGGAGCAAGCCCAGGTCAAAAAAGACCTGACTGAACCAACTCCCCCCCGTCTCCGCCGGCGAATTCTCCAGGCTGGTGGATGGGCTGGGGTGGGGTTTGTGTTGGATAAAGTTATCGCGGCGATCCAACTCATGGTGGTGGCACGTCTGTTAGTTCCGGCCGATTTCGGCGTGATGGCCGCATCAGCGACCATTGTCCTGGCATTCATGACCATCAGTGAGCTCGGTCTGGAATCGGCTTTGATCGCTAAGGCGAAGGTTGACCGGGAGGATTTATCTGTCGCCTGGACCGTCGCGATCGTGCGGGGAGTCATCATGGCAGCCTGTCTTTGGGCAGCGGCCGAGATGATAGGTCAAGCCATGCAGATGCCTCAGCTGGCGTCGTTATTACGGGTACACGCCTGGTTGCTCGTGATGCAGGGGCTGCAGAGTCCGGCGATGGCCATTGTCCTAAAGAACTTAAATTTGCGGCGGCGTGTCACCATGGATCTCATCCGACGAGTGATTGAAGCGACCGCAATCATCACTCTCGCGTTGTGGCTCCGCAGTGTATGGGCGCTGCTGCTGGGTCAAATGGTCGGGATGTGTGTGGGTAGTCTCTTGTCATATTGGGTGGCACCGTTCCGGCCACGCCTGTCGCTCTACCGGCCTGCATGCGAGTACTTTCTGCACTATGGAAAACAATTAAATGTCGCGACGCTCTGTATCTTCGGTGTCATGAGTGGGGGAGAGCTCGTCATCGGTCGCGTGCTCGGGCAAGAGGCGTTGGGTTTCTATCAGATCGCGATGGCCATTCCGCTCTTGTTGGGCGTGCGGGTTACGGTGTTGATCCATCAGATCAGCATGCCTACCTATGCGTTACTTCAACAGGATCGACTCGGTGTGGCCCGTGTATTCGAACTTCAAATGGGCCTGGTTGGACTGATCTTCATCCCACTGGCGGCCGGTGTGGCCGTGCTCGCCCCGGTCATTGTGCCTTTGGCCTTTGGTCCTCAGTGGCTCGCCATTGTCGACCCACTGAGAATGCTCTGCGTGTATGTCGTCTTTGCGGGGTATTCAAGCGTAATGACCGCCTTGCACTATGGAGCGAACAGGCCCGATCTCCAGATGAAGAGTTGGGGGGCTCAATTTCTATTCTATGCCGTGGTGATTGTGCCGTTGACTATGGGGTTTGGCCTCACCGGCGCCGCTCTCGCGCTGGTTGCCAGCTACGCGGTCGGAGTGCTGTTGCAAAGTATGGGGACCAGGTCCCTCATGGGAACGGCGGTGCATGCCACATTCTGGTCTGTTGGACGGTCTGCTCTCCTCGCGGGCTTCCTTGCCGGGATTATTCTCCTCATGTCCGAGACAACCGCGAACTTACCGGCAGGCTGGGTGCTGGTCTCCACCTGCCTGGGAGCCCTTGGACTCTATGGCTGGTATCTCTGGTCGATGGAGGTGCCACGGTTGAAGTTTCTCTGGGAGCATCGCTGACAGATGACGAAGACGATGATGCAGGGTGTACAGGATTGGTGGAATCACCGCTATCCCGACTGGGTGCCTGAAATTGCATTGCGTTATTTGCCGGTCGTGGAATCGATTTGTGCCGAGCCGTCCCGAGGTTTGATTCTGGAGGTCGGAGTGAACCGCTCGGGCTTGACGACCTATCTTCGCCGACCTGTCATCGGAGTGGATTGTGTAATGGGTGCGGAGCGCGCGCCACTTGTGACATCTGTCCTTGCGAAGGGGCAGGCGTTACCGTTTCAGTCCAGAACGTTCGACTTCACGGTCTGTATGGACACGCTGGAACATATTGAGTGTTCCGACCGGAACCATTTCCTGCGGGAGCTGATACGGGTCACCACGCGCCGTGTTTACATCGGGTGTCCAATGGGGCGTCAGTCCGAACGGGAAGATCATGCCTTGCAACAATATTATCGGGCGCAGAAAGGCGAACCCTTTCCATTTCTTGATGAGCATATTGCCAACGGTCTTCCCAGATTGGAGACCGTCTTGGCCGAGATAGAGGATATTGCCAAGGATAGCGGGAGACCCGTTCGACTCCACTGCGAACCGAATCTGAATGTGTGGGTGCATCGGATGTTGCTTCGCCTGTGGATGCGGACGGACCGGGTTAGTTACGTCTTGCATCGCCTGGCCATTGTGTTAGTTCATGTGCGGCGCTGGCTCAATGCCGGTCCCTGCTGCCGGCAGATCATCTTCGCAGAGTTCGATGCGTAACAACGAGTGTGTATGACGCCGACTGATGCACAATATTCGATTCTGCCGACTGTCGATCTGTCGATCGCGATTGTGAGTTACAACACGAAGGACATCCTATTGGATTGTGTGGGTTCCGTGCGGGCTCACACGACGGCCATCGCCTATGAGGTGATCGTTGTCGACAATGACTCGCGGGACGGCACGGTGCCTGCGATTAAGAATATCTATCCTGACATGATGATCATTGCCAATCCGGACAATCGGGGATTCGCGAAGGCCGTGAATCAGGCCTTGGCTGTGAGCCGTGGCCGGCATGTGTTGTTGCTCAACAGCGATACGGTAGTCAGGGATCAGGCACTTGCGACCATGGTCGCATACTTGGACGATCATCCTGACATCGGGGCGGTGGGTTGTAAACAATGGACGGGAGACGGACACCTGAATCAAACCTGTTTCCCCTTTCCCTCCATTCGCGATCACCTGTTCTATTCAGCCCTGTTCCAACGAGTCGCGCCGACCATGCAAGCAGCCGCCGCGGCGACACATGCGGTCGATTGTACGCAATCCCAAGATGTCGATTGGGCGAACGGGGCCTGTTTGATGGTCCGACGTTCACTCCTGTTACATCTGGGGGGGTTGGACGAAGAATTCTTCATGTACTTTGAAGATGTCGATCTCTGCCGGCGCCTGCACCAGCACGGGTATCGTGTGCATCATCTCGCTGAGGCTGAAATTATTCACTTCATCGGCCGTAGCAGCGGCCGCGATCATGAACGTCTACAGCTCGTGTGGGAGTTCAGTCGGATTCGCTATATCGAGAAACATTTTTCCCCGGTCAAGCGCTGGCTCATGAAAGGATGGATTGCCGCTGGCACCGGATGGCGCTTGATGCAGTCGATGTGGTGTTCACCGGCGGCGCAACGGCGCCGGCGGATGCAGAGTTGTCTGACGACTATCCGCCGATTGTGGAGTGGGCCGCAATCGGTCGAGCAGATGCTTGCCTATTCATCCGGACCGCAGAGGTAGGGAGAAGGACAATCTCATGGAACGCCGCCACGCCTATCCGACCGACACACAACACATCGTGAATTTGTCAGGATATGTGTGGGCAGCCAGCCAGATCCCGCACCTTGAACGACTGTGTGTGCTGGATCTTGCATGCGGGACTGGCTATGGGTCCGACTATCTGAGTGGAAAGGCCGGTCGAGTCGTCGGAGTGGACTGCGCCCCTCAGATCGTCGCCCGCAACCGTGCCCGCTATGGTCAGTCAGGCGCATCGTTTTTGGCTATGGATGGATGTGCGCTCGGTTTTCGTGACGAATCTTTCGACTGTATCCTGTCGCAAGATACGATCGAACATATTATGGACGACCGACGGTTCGTCGCCGAAGTCGCCCGCGTTCTACGGAAGACCGGAACGCTCGTCATCTTTACACCTCACGGGAAGACTGTAACAGACAAGCCGGAAGATCCCTATCACGTTCGAGAGTACAACCAGGAGG
>DATNCR010000137.1:0-5995 GCA_035607135.1 Nitrospiraceae bacterium | reverse complement strand
TTCCAGAGCGAGCGGTCCTGTTGATCCAAGAGCACGAGTTCTCCCGTTGCCGATGTGCGCGCTGTGCGTCGCGATTCATGCAGCATCATGAGCGCCAGAAGACCCATGACCTCCGGTTCTTGCATGAGTTCCAAAAGCAGGTGGCCCAGGCGGATCGCCTCGCCCGAGAGATCGGCCCGTGTGAGCGACGTCCCGGACGACGCGGAGTAGCCCTCGTTGAACACGAGATAGACCACGCGTAGCACCGCGTCCAGCCGTTCGGGAAGTTCGGACGGCGAGGGGACTTGATAGGGAATGCGTGCTTCACGGATCTTTCCCTTCGCGCGAACGATACGCTGCGCGACCGTAGACGGGGAGATAAGAAAGGCCCGCGCAATTTCTTCGGTCGTAAGGCCGCAGACTTCCCGCAATGTCATGGCAACCTGTGCCTCAGGCGACAAGGCCGGATGGCAACAGGTATAGATCAGCCGCAACCGGTCGTCTTCAAGGTGTTCGTCGTCGTATTCGGCAGGGTCGCGGGTTGTGTGATAGAGGTGCTCAGCGACTTCTGTCAGCGAGGCATCGAATCGGACACGCCGGCGCATGACATCGATGGCCTTGAAGCGGCCGGTCGACACAAGCCAGGCGCGAGGATTAGCCGGTATGCCGTCCTGCGGCCACTGTTGTACAGCGGCAGTAAAGGCTTCGTGTACAGCTTCTTCGGCAAGGTCGAAATCTTTGAGCAGGCGAATCAACGTGGCCAGCACATGGCGGGATTCGGCTCGATAGAGCGCATCCACTTGCCCGCGCACCCGTTCAGTCGCAGCACCGTCGCTCATTCTCTCACCGGGGACCACCGTCGGGCACAGCAACGGGACGTACCTCGATGGCTCCTCCGGCAGACAGCGTCGGGATGCGGGCTGCGATCGCCATGGCCTCATCCAGATCGTGGCATTCGACCAGGTGGTAGCCGCCGAGTTGTTCTTTGGTCTCCGCAAACGGTCCGTCGGTAAAGACCAGCTTGCCCCTGTTCATACGCACGGTTGTGGCCGCCGCTGTTGGGTGCAACTGGCCGCCGCCACGAAACTGTCCGCTCTTGACCAGGTCTTGGATCAACGCTCCATACTCCCGCATGATCGTATCCTTCTCCGAATCCGGGAGTCTGTCCCATGCATATTCATCGATACAGCACATCAGCATGTATTGCACGGCCTGCTCCTTTCAATCGGTGCCGCTACCGGACAGGCTCCTAAGCTTTTACGAAGGTCTTGAACCCGCCATAGGCCATGCGCTTCACGTCGAATGGCATCGTATCGGAATGACACATGTTACTGATTCGAGGATCCTTCATGACCTTCGCATTAACGCGGTCGCGATGTGCACGCGATGTGTACAAGATCCATGAGAACACCACGGTCTCGCCTGCCTTGAGCTTAGCCAGTCGCGTAAACGGTACGCCCATTTTCACGGCGAGGTCGTCGCCGACACATTCACGATAATCCAAGGCGCCATATTCCCGCCAAATCCTTCCCGCCTTCTGGGCCATCCGGCGGTAGACTTGGAGCTTTTTCTTCGGGACCGGCAACACAAATCCGTCGATGTACTGAGCCATGTTGCGCCCTCCTTCGATGTAGGGGTGATCGGGTCGAGGCCCGTGGATTTCCCACAGGAATGTTAATCCGCGCAGCCGCCTTCCTTCACCGGCCGCACTTCGATACTTCCAAGTCGAGCAGCCGGAATCTTCGAGGCTACCCGGATGGCGTCGTTCAGGTCCCTCACGTCAATTAGAAAGTATCCCCCCAGTTGTTCTTTCGTCTCGGCAAAGGGTCCGTCGGTAGTCGAGGCCTTCCCATTGCGGACTCGAACAGTTGTGGCGGTTTCCACAGGATGAAGTGGAGAAGCCGCAATAAACTGGCGGTTCTTCTGCAATTCGTCACAGTAGGCCATCGACTCGTCCGAGAGAGAGATTCGCTCGTTTCTCGGCAAGGCATTGAGCGTTTGTTCTTTGAGATAGACCAAACAGATATACTTCATGGCATTCTCCAGGGTAAGGTGAGTCTGATTCCTGTCTTCCGGTTGCCTCGCGTTCAAAAACTCATTGTGCACGATCGTTCACTTCCCAGAGCGCGAAACTGTTCCCTTCCGTATCCTCGCATATCGCGAAGTAACCCATCTGAGGCACCGCGGTCTTGGGCTTGCAGATTGTCCCTCCCAATTTCTCAACCTTCGCCATCGCGTCGGCGACAGAGGCGACACTGATATAGTTGGTGATGGGTTGTTGGGGGTGCTTGCGCGCCATCAAACCACCGTCCGGTGTGTCGTCGCCGCCGCCGGTATCGATGTGCCAATAATCTGCCACCCCGGGAAACTTCTCGATCTTCCAACCGAAGAGCGAGCCGTAAAACTTCTTCGCACGCTCAGGATTATCAGCCGGTATCTCAAACCAGACAATGCTTGCCGAACCCAGTCGTTTTGGCGCTTCACGGGTGTGTTCGGACTTCGGCATGGTGCCCTCCCTTCTACGGTGGTGGAATGACTATTACATCTGATAGTCGTCAGGGAACGGTAAAATCGACAGGCTCTTTCGGGGGCGGCTTTGGGTCATCCGGGATCGGCAGTCTCATTCAGGGCGGCAGTGGGGGGTGGGCGTTGGACATTCATTCCCAAAAGGAATCGAGCCTTGTGCGAAGGGCCTCTTACCGGCGCTTAAAGTACTGCACGGCTCGCTCGTGATCCTTCGCGGCCTGAAGTGTGTCGAATGTACCTAGATTTCTGCGCTTCCCAGTCTTTGGATTGTGTGCGCGCGAATACAGGCGGTATTTTCCCGACGCGAGCTTTCTAATCATAGCCTGCTCCATCCGGCACAAGAGGTCTGCTTGATCGGGTTACTTCTCAATGCTTGGCAGTTCCGGAATGGTCATCTCCATCACTTTGATGACTTGTCCCTTCTCATTCAGTCGGACGACGATGCGTTTACCAACCGACAGTTCTTTAAACATGTCCGGTCTTGTCAGCGTAAACGCGACCGTCTGCTCCAGATCCGTCTTAATTTTTCCACTCGCCTTAGTCAAATCAAGTTCTATAAGTGTTCCAGTGACGACATAGGAGTCCTTTTCCATCTCCTCGGGTGACGCGGCAACGATAGTCGCCAACGAAGGAGCACCCAGTAGCATCGCAAGCAGGAGAATCGTCTTCGCGGCCATAGTCCCCCCTTCTCGTGCGTGATATAACTATGCCGTCATTTCGGTGCTGGGGGTCCCGGCACAGTGGGTCCCGGTGTCGGTGGGGAGGGTTTGGGTAGAGGGTCTGTGGGGCTTGGCGAAGGTTCGGGGAGCTGGTTTGTTTCCACCCAGCCGGAGATAGGGTTTTGAAAGACAAGCACCGACAAGACCACGAGTTCGATCATTCCCTGTTTCATGATCTCTCCTTCCCCGACGGCGAGGCTGCGTTCCCACGCATGTTCAGGTTGACCCCAACATACTATGCAGGCATGTTGAGGTTTGCCTGTTCAATATTGCTCACCGTTTCGCCGGCTCCTCTTCGTTTGGCACACATCCTTTCGATCGAGCACAGGCCGGAGTGCCGTACTTCCTCCCGGTAGTACTCTTGGGCACTCATCCTGCCATCAATCCCCCGTCAATGGGCAGGATGCTGCCGGTTGTCCAGCGCGACTCATCGGATACAAAATAGACCGCAGCCTCCGCAATTTCCTCCGGCTCTCCCAAACGGCCCATCGGATGAAGCCCTTCGAACCAAGTCCTGATCTGAGGATCTGCGAAGATGTCCGCAGTCCCGGGGGTAATCACTCCGGCTGGGCACAGACAGTTGCACCGAATGTGCCGTTTCGCATAGGCCATGGCCACAGTCTTCGTCAACATCACGAGGCCCGCTTTGGAGGCCTGATAGGCATGGCCTTCAAAGTTCGGGATGGCTTTGAGCGCGCCCACCGTCGAGATGTTGAGGATGGAGCCTCCCCCTTGTTTCAGCATATGCGGGATTGCCGCTCGAATGAACCGGAACGGACCCTTCATGAACAAATCAAAGGTCTCGTCCCATATCTGGTCGGGTGTTTCGTGGAGTGGTCCGGCATAGAACAGGTTACCGGCATTGTTCACGAGGATGTCAAGACGGCCACATGTTCTGACCGTGGCTTCCACCGCTTCCCGGACGTCCGAATCATTCGTGACGCTCCCCTGAAGCGCCAGTGCATGGCCGCCGTTCTGCTCGATGGCTTTGACGACCCGCTCCAATTCCTCCTTCCGGCGCCCCGTGATCGCGACCGTGGCACCTTCCCGCGCAAAGACTTTGGCAATCGCTTCTCCAATACCGGTTCCTCCACCCGTCACAATGGCCACTTTCTTTTCGAGTCTCATGGTGCACCCTCCTTGGAAATAATTGAGTTGAGCTTGTCTTGATGGATATCTCTGTGACCCGATGAATGGTGACATATCCCCTATCCAACCATCACAGGTTTCTTCACACGCCGTCGCGGCAACCGATCTCGCTCTGCCTGGTCGAAGGTGTGATGATGGGCCAGGATGACAGGATCGACGATCGCGCCGCAATTGAGACAACGCCAGCTGGGGAGTTCATGCCCCGCAGAGCCCAATTCAAGATCATCATACCGTTCTCGAACCATCAGCCCATCACAACGTTGACAGGTCATATGGCGCCTCCTTCCCCCGGGGTGGCCTCTGCCACTTCACATGTGGAACGATCGTTCCATAATATGTCAAAAAAAGAGATCGGCTCAATCCAGGATCGAGAGCCCGGTCTCCGCTGTCTGCGTCACCACCTCAGACGACGTTCCGGCTTTGATCATCACCACGATCCCTTGCATCATCGTCGTGAGAAAGCGCGCCAGTGCACGAGGATCTTTCTCGTCCTTCAGTTCACCCTGTTCTTTCGCACGGACCAGGACTTTGAAGAATGCGTCTTCCGCGATCTTGAGAGCCTGGCGGAGTGTACCGGCAATTTCTTTCTCGTGCGGCGACAGTTCCATCACCGTATTGGAGATAAAGCACCCGCGGCGCTGCGGATCGGCCAGGCCACCTTCGATCATGCCATTGATGAATCGATGCAAGGTTGGGAGTGCCGGGCCAGGTTGGTCGAGGAGCGAGAGCTTCGGCCCGACGAAGGTCCGACAGTATCGCTCCATCACCATCAGGAACAGTTGGCGCTTATCGCCGAATGTGTCATAGAGGGAGCCGCGATTGAGGTCCATCGCCTTCAGCAAATCTTCCATCGATGTGGCTTCGTAGCCCTTGTGCCAGAAGACCTGCATCGCTTTGTCGAGCACGTCGTCCGGATTGAACGTTTTCGGGCGTGGCATGGGACCTCTCCAATATTCCTGACTCGGTCGCCAAGATAGCATATATTGGAACGATCGGTCAATAATAGGACCCCATTATCCCTCCTACCGGATGGCGCCCTCATTAGGAGTATGAATGGGAAATAGCGAACGTAGTTTTTATCCTTATAGAGATCGCTGCGGGCTTCTATACCATGACAGTGACGCTGTATAATAACGCGTCAACTGTCGGAGGAACGACAAAGGTTCGCGTGACGGCGGGGAACATTCAGAGAAACAGATTGTGGAAGACATACGGTCATACATCAAAACGTTGCTGCGGAAAATGGGAATCCAGATCGCGGAGCACCCTCATGATAACATTGTGCCGCGGCGCGCAAAGCATCATCAATCTGAACGTCGGCGGGAAACACGAAGGCCGAGGATCAGCCCCTGCACCTATGGCTTGATGCGCTCGACGGATCACAATGGCGCGATTCGCGAAGAGGGGTATGGTACGGCGGTGAATGATAGTCCGACTGGAATGCGGCTCCTGCTCGGCGTCGCGCCGACCAAAGGTCAGTTTTTAGAAATCCAAACCGGAGATCGGACGCTCGACCATCCGGTCTGTCTCGTAGAAGTCTGTTGGACGAAACCTCTGCAAGAAAATCCGCAAGAGCAAACGCAGGAAGATGCGCAAGAGGCGTTATACCTCGTAGGCTGTCG